>NZ_DAISHJ010000043.1:0-35290 GCF_036822615.1 Aggregatilinea sp.
CCCTCGCTTCATCCCGCTTACAAAGTGCGGTCGGGGTTGCGGATCACGGCGGCCATGCGCGCCCGCAGCGCCGCGTGCGGATCGATGTCGTCGCGGGCGGCCAGCGCGTCGAGCATCTCGCCGCCCCACGCCCACACCGCCCCATAGGCGGCCCACAGCGCTGCCGGATCGCTCGTCGCGGTGCAGGCCCGGTAGCGCGCTATGACGTCCGGCGGCAGGTCCAGTTCCGCGCTTTTCGACGGCGTCGGCCAGTTGGCGGTCGAATTCGCCAGCAGCCGCGCCATCCATAACAAGTAACGGTGCGTCGCGCCGAGCAGTTCCAGCGCGCGGGCGTATTCGCCGCGCCGCAGCACGTTCACGCCAAACCAGCCCCAGTTGACGAAATTGTCCGCTAACGATTGGGTTTTTTCCGGCCCGCCCTGCGCGGGCGGCGGCGCGACGATCGCGTTGAGGTACGGCGTCAGCGTGCCGGACTTGTCCACGATCAGCGTGGAGGCCAGCGACGGGAAGTGCACCATGCCCGGCCACGCCGCCGCGATGGTGACCTCGCTCGCCGCGTGGAAATGGAACTCCCCGCGCACGAGGTTGTCGAAGATCGCGGTGTGGTGGCCGAACTCGTTCACGAACAGCAGCTCGACCGGGCGGATCTGCGCCAGCCAGGCGCGCCTGTCCAGGTCCGGCAGCGCGTCGTCGCGGAAGAACAGCAGAAACTCGATGTCCGAATAGGCGTCGCCCTCGCCGCGCGTGAACGAGCCGTACATCATGGCCGCGTCCAGTGTCTCGTCGACGGCGCATACGTCGCGCAGGCGCGCGATCATTTCCTCCTGGGGCAGCATAGGGTCGATCTCCTCGGTGCGGACTGAATGCTGGGTCTGTCAGGTAGACGGGCGGAGCAAGCCCCGCCCCTACAGATCGCGGGGGAACGAACCGATGGGAAACCAGTTCTCTCGCTCAAAAAATGCATCACACCGTAACGGCTATGCGCTGTGGTCCAGCGCCGCCAGCGCGACGAATACTTCCGTGCCCGCCAGCCCGACCGAGCAAAACAGCGTGATGTCGTCGGGGGATGTGCGGCCCGGCTGCTGCCCGGTGACGATCGCGCTCAGCGGAATTGTGCGGGCGCGGTCCGGCGCGCTCAGGAAATACGGCTCGGGGTAGGCATCGATCTGGGCGGGGGAGTCGGTGGCGATGATCGCGCAGCGCGGCGCGAGGTCGAGCGGCATTTCGTGCCCCGCCGCGAACTTCGGCCCGATGGTGCTGACGTGCGTGCCGGGCGCGATCCAGGCCGCGTCGAGCACGGGTGTGCGGCTGTTCGTCGCGCCGATCACGATATCCGCGCCGCGCACAGCGGCTTCGGGCGAGTCCACCGCCTCGACCGGGATCCCGTTGCGCTGCTGCATCTCGGCGGCGAAGGCGTCCCGCGCGGCGGGGGTGCGGCTGTAGACGCGGATGCGCTCCAGCGGGCGGGCGGCGGCAGCGGCTTCGATCTGCGTGCGCGCCTGACGGCCCGTGCCGATGATGCCCAGCACGCGCGCATCCAACCGCGCCATGTGCTTGATCGCGGTCCCGCCGATGGCCCCGGTGCGGATCGCGCCGAGCTGGTTGCCCAGCACCAGCCCGCGCAGCTTGCCGGTGTGCGAATCGAACACGGCGACGATCTGGTCGCGGTCGTCGTGGCTGCCGGGCAGGGCGGTATAAACGCGGAATCCGGCGGCGTGTGCCTGTTCGCCCGCGCCCACGGTGAACACCAGATCGCCCGTGCCCATGCCCACGTAAAAACGCGGCGGCGCGTTCAGCGTCCCGGCGGCGTGCTCGCGCAGCGCCGCTTCGATCTGCTCGATGGCGCGCTCGTAGCTCAGCACGCGGTCGAGGTCGTCGTCAGTCAGGATCGGATAGGCCATATGCGCCTCCGGCGATCGGGCGATCAGCTTCTGGGGTTGACCGGCACGACCTTCACTGGCGTGCCGAGCTGCTGCATGAAGTCGATGCACACTTCCCAGGTGAGCGGAAAGGCGCTCGTATCGGCGGCGGCCAGATACATCAGCACGTCGCGCAGCAGCGGGATATCTTCTTCCGGCCCGAAGCCGCCGATGGCGAAACAGTCCGCCGCCCAATCGACCAGCTCGGCCAGGGTCATTTTCTGATTGAGGTACGCCAGCAGTTTGTCGCTAACCAGATCCCGGTTGATCATGTCTCATCATCTCCAGGCCGTTACACATCTTCTTGGAACGAACTGCGCGGGCCACTGTCAAAGGGAAAGGTTTGCCGCCAGTGGACGAGCTTGTTCGTGTTGTCGTACAGTTCGTGCACGATCGTCAGGACGGTTTCCTGCGCATCGACCGTCTTGATGATGCGCAGCCGCCCCCAGGTCAGGCCGGGGCGTTCGCTCCAATAGCGTCGCCGCCCGTCCGGTAAATCTTCCCAGAATAGATATTCTCGTTCATTTCGTGTGCGTGATGCCATTGAGGTTGCCCGATGACTAGGAGGCTGCGGTCTGGATGAATGAATATTTCGTTAAGGTAAATCAATTTTACCTCAAGTTTGAAATATTATTCAGACCAATTCACATATTTGATCCTGCCATCGCTTACTTTTCTGATCGATCATGGCGTCATTAGGCGGTATGTGCCTTTGGAGGCGATTTTACACCGTTTTTACAGGTTAGGCGTATGCGAGGGGCAGAAGGGGCGTAAAATAGAGCAAGATCGTGAATTCCACGCTCGAATCCACCCAATCGCACCGCGATTTCTACACTTTGATCAATCTGATCAGTATTGACTGAACAAATTGATCGGACCTATAATGAGGCCTGTGTGTTCGTGCTGAAAAGGTGGTGGAATTGTCCGATCAAGCGCCCCAAACGAAGCAGGAATATGCCGAGGAAGTCGGGATTTATTTCGAGCATATGGGGATGACGCGCATGTCGGGACGCATTCTGGGCTGGCTGATGGTCTGCGATCCGCCGCACCAGACGATCAACGAGCTGGCCGAGGCGCTGCAAGCCAGCAAAGGCTCGATCAGTACCATGACACGCGTGCTGATGCAGATCGGCATCGTGGAGCGGTTCAGCATTCCCGGCCAGCGCCGCGATCTGTACCGGGTCAGGACTGGGGGATGGTTGGCGACGGTCGAAGCCAGCATCGCCGAGTATCGCAACTTCCGGCAGCTGGCCGAACGAGGCCTCAACTTGCTGGATGGCGAGCCGCCCAAAGCGCGCGAGCGCCTCGAAGATATGCGCGACGTGTACGGGTTCTTCGAGCGCGAAATGCCGGGCCTGATCGAAAAATATAAGCAGGAGCGCCGCGCGCAGAAGTAGGGTCGTGGCGGGGCAGTGCGCCGCGCTGCGTTCTTTTTTAGTTTAATATTTAGGAAAACCTAATTATATTTGTAAAAGACCCTAAAAATTAGGGTGATGTTGGCCCCCGGTGTGCGCTACGCTGGGGCTAGCATCCAAACGTCTGTGGTCTGGGGAACTGTTCCCGGCGGATCATGGGGGAAAAGAAAGTGATCATTCAAACAGAACGTCTTACCAAGCACTACGGCAAGTCACGCGGGATCATCGACATCGATCTCGGCGTGCGTCCAACGGAAGTCTTCGGCTTCCTGGGACCCAACGGCGCGGGCAAGTCTACGACGATTCGTACGCTGCTCGATTTCATCCGGCCCAGCGCCGGACGCGCCCTGATCTTCGGCCTCGATTCGCATGAGCGCGTGTTGGAGATCCACAAACGCCTGGGCTATTTGCCCGGGGATCTCGCGCTCTACCCGAAGCTGACCGGGGAACAGAACCTGCGATATTTCGCCAATCTGCGCGGCGGCGTGGACTGGAGCTTTGTCCGCGACCTGGCTGAACGCCTCGACGCGGACCTGTCGAAACAGGTGAAAAACTACTCGTCCGGCAACCGCCAGAAGATCGGGCTGATCCAGGCGTTCATGCACAAACCGGAGCTTCTGATCCTCGACGAGCCGACGAGCGGCCTGGACCCGCTGGTCCAGCAGGAGTTTTACAAGATGGTGCAGGAAGTGCGCGCCAACGGGCAGACGGTGTTTCTGTCTTCGCATAACCTGCACGAAGTCGAGCGCGTCTGCGACCGCGTGGGCATCATCCGCGAGGGCAAGCTGATCGCGGTCGAGACGGTGGCCGAGATCAAGGCCAAGGCGCTGCGCCGCCTGGAGATCTACTTCGACGGGCAGGTGACCGCGTCGCAGTTCGCCGGGCTGCCGGGCATCCGCAACGTGGCGAACGAAAACAGCCACCTGCGCTTCACGGTCGAAGGCTCGCTGGACGCGCTGGTCAAGCGCGCGGCAGAGTTCACCGTGATCAATCTGGTCAGCGAGCAGCCCAACCTGGAGGAAATCTTCCTCACGTTCTACGCCAAGGAGGGAGAGCATGTTCAGTAACGTCTTTTTCAAAACGCTCTACGACATGCGCAAGTCGCTCATGTGGTGGGCGATTCTCATGTTCCTGTTCAGCCTGTACTACATGGCCCTGTTCCCCTCTTTGCAGGAGAGCAGCGAGGACATCCAGTCCTATATCGACAACCTGCCCGACAGCATGATGGCGCTGATGGGCGGCGAGATGGACATGACGACTGTCAACGGCTTCCTGGCCGCCGAAGCGTTCAGCTTCTTCTACCCGATCTTCCTGCTGGCGTTTGGCATCGCCTACGGTACCGGCTTGATGGGCGGCGAAGAGGAAAGCCGCACGCTCGAAGTGCTACTGGCGACGCCGATCGCACGTTGGCGCGTCGTGCTCGAAAAGTTCGCGGCGCTGGTGGTCTTCACCGCTGTGGTGCTGCTGTCGATCTATCTGGGCTTCGTGGCGGGCGCGCTGGTCAGCGGCGTGGACGAGATGAGCTACGGCGACGTGCTGGCCGGGACGTATAACATGCTGCCCCTGACGCTGTTCTTCGCGGCGCTGGCCCAGTGTCTGCTGGCGGTGCGCGGCGGGCGCGGCTCCGCGACGGGCATCGCGGCAGGGCTGGCGGCGGGCACGTACCTGCTGCACTCGATGGCCGAGGTCGCGGGCATTCCCGAATGGCTTCAGCGGATCTCGCCCTGGTACTACTACAACGGCGCGCGCGCCATCGTAGACGGATTCAGCACCGGTAACGTGATCCTGCTGCTGGCGCTGGGCGCGGCCCTGGTCGGCGTGAGCTTGTGGGGCTTCCAACGGCGCGATCTTGGCGTATGATGGGATGGGCTGATTTCGGTCTTTGACCGGGGCAGTTCCCACGAGCTGCCCCGGTTTTTTTGTGTCCAGGCTCCCCGCGCGGCGCGTGCTGCGCGGGGGTGGTTTGTGTGCGGGCTGCCCGGTAACGCGGGCAGCGGAGGGAGGCGGGCATGCAAGGCAAGGTGTTTCTGAAGACGCTCCGCGACATGCGCGGGGCGCTCATTGCGTGGACGATCGGGATGTTCCTGACGGGCGTCCTGTTCATGAGCTTTTATCCGGCGGTGCGCGACAGTATGGGCCAAGTCGAGGATCTGCTCGACCGTATGCCCGCCACCGTCCGCGCGCTGGCGGGCGAAGCGACCGACTTCAGCACGGTGAACGGCTATCTTTCGACCAAGGCGCTCAGCAGCTTTTTCCCGGTGCTGGTGCTGGCGTTCACCATCAGCTACGGCGCGAGCCTGATCGGGGGCGAGGAGGAAACCGGCACGCTCGATCTGCTGCTGGCGACGCCGACCCCGCGCTGGCGTATCGTGCTCGAAAAGTTCGCGGCGCTGGTGCTGTTCACGGTCGTCGCGCTGGTGGCCGCCTATGCGGGGGTCGTCCTGGGAAGCATCCCGGTCGATGCGTTCAATGAGCTGAATCTTGGGCGGCTGCTGGCGGGCGTGCTCGACATCGCGCCGATGGGCCTGTTTTTCGGGGCGCTGACGCTGGCGATCACCTGCGTGCGGCCCGGTCGCGGGACGGCGCTGGGCACGGCGGCGGGACTCGCGGGCGTGACGTACCTGCTCGACACGATGGCCGAACTGGCAGGCATTCCCAAGGCGATCCAGGTG
Source organism: Aggregatilinea sp. (assembly GCF_036822615.1). Classification (NCBI taxonomy): domain Bacteria; kingdom Bacillati; phylum Chloroflexota; class Anaerolineae; order Aggregatilineales; family Aggregatilineaceae; genus Aggregatilinea; species Aggregatilinea sp. The sequence goes on from NZ_DAISHJ010000043.1 coordinate 6,007, forward strand.
CTGTCGCCGTGGTATCACTTCAACGGCGACGCGGTGCTGGTGCGCGGCGTGAATGCGGGATCGGTCGCGCTGCTGTTGGGGCTGGCGGCGGCGCTGGTCGTCGTGGCGATGATCGGCTTCGAGCGGCGCGACGCGGGGGTGTGAGGGGGACGCAGGGCAACCGCGACCCCAGAGAGGCAGCGGTTAGCGGTTAGCTGAGAGCAAAGGCAAGAGCAGACCTCACCCCCGGCCCCTCTCCAATCAAGTTGGAGAGGGGAGACAAGCGGTGGTTCACGGGGTTTCGTAGGGGCGGGTTTAAAGCCCGCCCCTATACAGACATCAGGCATTCAGCGGCGCGATAGACGATACACGACTCTGGTTTTCGTAGGGACGATGCTTGATCGCCCGCCGTCAGGAAAGCCGGGTAGGGCAAGCCCTACCCCTACGGTGATCGACCCTGATCCCTGTTCCCGAACCCCTATTCCCCATTCCCTAATCCCGTTCTCAGCCGCGCCTCATGCCCCATGCTATGATCGGAATAACGCCGCGTACTGAATCCAAAGGCAGCACGATGACTCAGACCATCCCGGTTCCCGATAATGTTACGGCCCTGGCCGCGCTGCGCGCCATGATCCGCGAGCGCAGCGTCATGGCCGGGCTGGAAGCGTTCCATGCGGGCCTGGGCGACGTGTTCCGGCTCAATCTGCCCGGCTTCGCGCCCGTGTTCCTGATCGGCCCGGAGGCGAACCGCTTCGTGCTGGTCAGCGCGCGGGACGATCTGCGCTGGCGGCTGGAATCCGACCCGATCGACCGGCTGCTGCGCACGGGGCTGCTGGTTACGGATGGCGCGCTGCACGACGGCATGCGCCGCACGATGAGTCCCGCGCTGCACCGGCAGGCGCTGCCCGGTTACGTCGCGCAGATGGTCCACACCACGGACGCGATCAGCGCGCGCTGGGGTCACCTCGGCCAGCCGCTCGATCTGCTGGACGAGATCCGGCGTATCGCGCTGCCGATCCTCACCGGCACGATGTTCGACGTGAACGTGCTGCCGGATCTGAATACCCTGTGGGACGCAGTGCTGAAGCTGCTCAAGTACATTTCGCCGGGCGCGTGGCTGGTGTGGCCCGGCGCGCCGCGACCCGGCTACGGCTGGGCGATGCGGCAGGTCGACGACTGGCTGTACCGGCTGATCCGCGAGCGCCGCGCGACGATCCACACGCGCGAGCACTGCGCCGATCTGCTGAGCATTCTGGTCACCGCGCCGGGCGTGACGGACGACATGATCCGCGACCAGCTACTCACGATGGTCATCGCCGGGCACGATACCAGCACGGCCATGCTCGCGTGGACCTTCGCGCTGCTCGGCCAGCATCCTGACGCGCTGGCGCGCGCGCAGGCGGAAGTGGACGCGGTGGTGGGCGCGGGCGATCCCGGCATGGAACACCTCGACCGGCTCGATTATCTCGACCGCGTGCTGAAGGAGTCGATGCGGTTCTATCCTCCGGCGCACCTGGGCAACCGTCTGGCCGCCGCCGATCTGGATTTCGAGGGTTATCACATTCCGGCGGGATCGCGCGTGGTGTATTCGCCGTACCTGACGCACCGTCACCCGGCGCTGTGGGACGATCCGCTGCGCTTCGACCCGGATCGCTGGCTGCCGGAGCGCGGCGCGGATCGCCCGCATTACGCTTACGTGCCGTTTGGCGGCGGGGCGCGGACGTGCATCGGGATGCCGTTCGCGCAGGTGGAAGGCAAGATCGTGCTGGCGCGGCTGCTGCAGCGCTTCACGTTTGCGCTGGTTCCCGGCCCGATCCGCGTGTACATGGGCGCGACGCTCGAACCGCGTATGAACGGCGCGGGCCTGCGGATGCATGTGCGGGCGCGGGGGTGATTGGAATTTGAGGGGGGCAATTCGTGAATTGCCCCTACATCGTGGCTGTGGTCGGCAAAAAAACGGGCGGGTCATTGTGACTCGCCCGTTCCTGTGCTTGTTTTGGCTAACCGCTAACGGCTATTCGCTCACCGCTGCGTTTTATCCTACTGGCTGCACGATCGGCAGATCGACTTCGCAGCGGCCCACGCCCGTCTCGCAGGTGCCGACCACCGCGCCGTCGTACAACACGTCGAACGTGCCCTGCGTCCAGAAGAAGCCGCTTTCCTCACTGATCCAGCCCTGGCGCGAGTCGCCGCATTCCGCCGGGGCGTCCTGCTGCGGCAGCCCGAACTGCCACATTTGCAGGCAGCCGCCCGCCTTGAAGTCGCTCAGCGGCGAGGCGAGAAATTCCGTGCCCCAGATCGTCGCCGGAACGACCGCGCCCGCGCCCGAAAAACTGAGCGGCAGCAGGTCCAGCGCCACATTGGACTGGTTCTTGAGCGTGAACACGGGCACACCCGCGTCGTAGATCAACAGCAGTTCCGCCGTGCCGGGGATCGCCGTCACGGCAGGGCCGCCGGGCGTCTCGGTCGCGGTGGGCAGCGCCGTGGCGCTGGACGACCACTGCGGCGTGTATTCCATGTCCTCGCCGCCCGTCAGTTGGGCGATGCCCGCACCGTTGGCGCGCATGGCCCACAGATCGAACGATTTCGTGCGGCTGGACGCGAAGACCAGCCACTGCCCGTCCGGCGACCAACTTGGCGCAAGCGCGATCGCGCCGTCCGCCGTGTACTGGATCGGATCGGTGCCATCGGCGCGGACGCTGAACAGTTCGCTCGTCGCGCTGTCTGCGAGGCTGGAAACGGTCGAATAGGCGATGCGCTCGCCGTCAGGGCTGAAGGCCGGGGCGTACGAGTTGCTGCGCCGGTCGTCGATCTGCCCGATCTGAGTCGCGCTGGCGCCCAGTGCGTCGGCGATCATGAGGGCGACGCCGTCGTCGTTCGTGGCGTAATAGGCGATCGATTCCCCGTCCGGCGACCACGCGGGCTTGATCTCTATGGCGTTCGTAGCAGCGATTATCGTCGCGCTGAAGCCGCCCGCATCGGTCACGATCACGTCCGCGTTGCCCTCTTGAGTCGAGGTGAACGCGATCTGCCCGCCGTCCGGCGACCAGACCGGAGTGGTTTCGTCAATGTCGGGCGTATTGCTGAGGTTCTTCAGGCCGGTGCCGTCCGCATTGACCACATACAGGTCCATGCGACCGTCCAGCCCTGCCGCCACTGCTGATGCCGCGAACACGATCTGCGTGCCATCCGGCGACCACTGCGGATCGCGCACACCGGCAAAATCGCTGGCGACTGCGCTGAGGTTCTGCCCGTCAGCATCCACCACATAGATAGTGGTTGCGGCGGCATCCGATCCACCAATGAATGCGATCCGGGTGCCCGCAGGCGACCAGACCGGCTGTCCCGCGCCTACCACGTTCCCGCTGACGAGCACTTCGCCCGTCCCGTTGGCGGTCATCACGTAGATCTGCCCGGTGTTCTCGTCGGTGGAGCGCCCGAACACGATCAGACCGGTTTCGGCGGCGGGCGGCGTCACGGTCGGGATCTCGGCGCCGTCCTGCGGCCACGGCTCGACCCAATAGTCGCCCTCCGCGCCTTCGGCGGTGAAGCCGCTCTGCCCGTCCCAGCGGCGGATCTGCCACCAGTTGTAGCCTTCGACGCACTGCGGCCCCGACACGACGGTGAAGATTTCGCCCTCGGGCATGACGCCCAATACCGTCCCGCTGCCGCTGGGCGTGGCGCGCAGGTTGTTCCCCGTGCCTTCGCTCAAGGTGACGCGGGCCGCATCGCCCGGCGTCAGGCGCGGGGCAGGGGCGCTGCCGCACGCGTCGCTCTGGGCGTGGACCCCTGCGGCGGGCAGCAGGGCAGTTAACGATAGAGTCAGCAAAATAACGGCTGTCAGGCTGCGAATAACGACCTTCATAAAACAGCGGCTCCTGTTCATGGTGTGCCTTTACTCATTTCATTCTACGGCAAAACCAGGGTGAATGGCGGGTTTAAACAGGTTTTTTATCCCTCGCGTGCCCACCGCCTGCTCAACGCTGGGGCTTCTGCCTGTTTTGTGCGGCGCGGAGCGGCATCGCGCGGCATGTTATACAAGTTTTTACGGGTCTTCCAGCAACACTGTTCCCTTCGCTGCGTACTCTATATGTATGCGCGCCACCCTCGCCCTTGACTCTACCGTAGGGGAAGCTGTTAGAGTCGATGTACGGACGGGCAACTCAACAGGAGAAGAAAGGAATCTGCATGTCCGCGATTGAAGTTTCCAAGCTCCGCAAGATTTATCACGGCGTGACGGCAGTGAACGACATTAGCTTTGAAGTACGTGACGGCGAGGTGTTTGGGCTGCTGGGGCCGAACGGCGCGGGCAAAACGACTACCGTCGAGTGCATCGAGGGCCTGCGCCAGCCGGACGGCGGCACGATCACCGTGCTGGGGCACACGCTGAATAACGGCAGCATGAACGGCCTGAAGGAGCAGATCGGCATTCAACTGCAAACGACCGGCCTCTACCCGCTGCACACGGTTCACGAGCTGCTCACGCTGTTCGGCTCGTTCTACAAGCATCCCGTTCCGCCCGACGACCTGATCAAGATGGTCAGCCTGGAAGACAAGCGCGACACGCGCAGCAAGAATCTCTCCGGCGGGCAGATGCAGCGGTTGTCGCTGGCGCTCGCCCTGGTCAATGATCCGCGTCTGGTATTCCTCGACGAGCCGACGACCGGCCTCGATCCGCAGTCGCGCCGCCAGATCTGGAACATCGTCAGCGATCTCAAATCGCAGGGTAAGACCGTGATGATGACTACGCACTACATGGAAGAGGCGCAGGCGTTGTGCGACCGCGTGGCCGTGATGGACTCCGGCACTATCATCGCGCTGAACTCCCCGCAGGGCTTGATCGCGGAGCACTTCGAGACGACCGCGATCGAGTTTGAAGCGCAGGGGGATGTGTCGATTGAGACGCTCAAGGGGCTGCGCGGCGTGGAGGATGCGGGCCGCGACGGCGCCCTGGTGACGCTCTACACCCGCGACACGCCGCGCACCATCGAGGGGCTGCTGGACGTGGCGCGTGAGGGCGCGTTCCAGTTCTCGGATCTGCGCGTGCGCAGCGCCACATTGGAAGACGTATTCCTCAAGCTGACGGGCCGCCGGATTCGGGACTGAAAAGGGGAAAAGCAACCATGCGCTCATTGGCACAACTGTTTATCGCCAGCGTCCGCGAATTCACGCGCGACATCACCGCGCTGTTCTGGACGATGGCGTTTCCGTTGTTCTTCATCTTCATTTTTGGCGTGATCTTTTCCGGCGACGGGGAAGTCTCCTTTGACCTGGGGATCGTCAATCAGGCCGGGGATGCGGGCCAGCAGCTCGTGGACACGTTCAAATCGATCGAAGCGTTCGACGTCACGACCGGCACGCAGGAAGACGAGCTGGCCGCGCTCAAGGACGGCGATCGCTCGGCGGTGATCGTGATCCCGGCGGAAGCGGCGGATACGCTCAGGCTCGCCAGCCGTGAGAGCGGCGAACTGCCCACGGGCGGCGGCAGCGAAAGCGCCGCGCCGCAGGCCGCGCTCGACGTGTACTACGATCCCGCCAATACGAACACGTCGCAGATCGTGCTCAACATCGTGGATAAAGTGGTCGGCGGCATCAACCAGGGGATCACGGGCGTGCAGCCCGTCGTGACGCTCGAACAGCGCACGGTGACCAGCACCAGTCTGCGCAACATCGACTACCTGCTGCCGGGCGTGATCGCCATGAGCCTGATGCAGCTTGGCCTGTTCGGGACCGCCGCGCCGCTGGTCAGCCTGCGCGAAAAGCAGGTCTTGCGCCGCATGGGCGCGACGCCGCTGTCACGCACGACGCTGCTGATCTCGCAGATCCTGTTCCGTCTGGCGATCGCCGCCGTGCAGCTCGTGGTGATCATGGGGGTCGGGGCGCTGGCGTTCGACGTGCACATCGAGGCCCGCAACATTCCGGGCATCATCGGCATCGCCGCGCTGGGGTCCACGATGTTCATTACCCTCGGCTACTTCCTGTCCGGCCTCGCCAAGACGGAAGAGGCGGTGCAGGGGATCGTGCAGCTTCCGAACTTCGTGTTCATGTTCCTGTCGGGCATCTTCTTCCCGGTGGACATGATGCCGTCCTGGCTGCGCCCGGTGGTGGACGCGATCCCGCTGTCGTATCTGGCCGACGCGCTGCGCAAGCTGATGATCGACGCCGGGTCGTACTACAGCCTGACGACCAGCGTGCTGATCCTATCGGCGTGGCTGCTGGCGTGCGGCGTGCTGGCGGTGCGCTTCTTCAAGTGGGAGCCACAGGGGTAACCGCGCGTTATGCGCGAGGGCGGGGTGCGCTCCGCCCGGCGCGCGCGAATCTCAAACCCACATTATCATAAGAGCCGGTACGCCAAGTCCGGCTCTTTTGCTGTTTCAGTGGGGGGATCTATGCGGGCATTCGCGCACCTCTATCGTGCCAGTTTCATCGAGTGGAGCCGGGACCAGACTGCGCTCCTGTGGACCCTGGTATTTCCCGTGATGCTGGTCCTCATTTCCGGCCTCGTCTTCCGCGATCCCGGACCGGTGTCGTTTTCGATCGGCCTTGTGAACGAAGCGGCGCAGGCCGGGCAACCGGTGATCGCCGCGCTGGAAGCCGTCTCCGCGTTCGAGATCCACCAGGAATCGCGCACGGCGGCGCTGGACGCCCTCGACGACGGCGAGCGGCAGGTGGTCATCGTGATCCCGCCGGGCGTGGATATGGCACTGTCCGCTTCATCCGATCCCGCCACACTGCCCGTATATTACGATCCCGCCGCGTCCGACAGCGCGCTGGTGCTCAGCCTCCTGCGCGAAGCGTTGGGCACGCTGGATCGCTCGCTGACGGGTGCAGGCTCCCGCTTCGAGCTTCAGACGGAGGCGGCTTCGACGCGCGATTTGCGCACGATCGACGTGCTGCTGCCCGGCGTGCTGGCGGTCAGCCTGATGCAGCTCGGCCTGTTCGTGACCGCCGCGCCGTTGGTGGGTCTGCGCGAGCGGCAGGTGCTGCGGCGCATGGGCACGACGCCGCTGGGACGCTTCACGCTGCTGGCGTCGCAGGTGGTGTTTCGCCTTACGATCGCGCTGGGGCAGGTGATCGTCGTCGTGATCCTGGGGCGGCTGGTGTATGGGGTGCGCATCGATGTGGCGCGCCTGCCTGCCGTCGCCGGATGCGTGCTGCTGGGCGCGGCGGTGTTCATCACCCTGGGCTACGTGCTGGCCGGGCTGGCGAAGACCGAGGAGGCCGTGCAGGGTTTGATCGCCGTGCCGAACATCCTGTTCATGATGCTGGCCGGGGTGTTTTTTGAAGTCGAGTCGATGCCCGGCTGGATTCGCCCCGTGGTGGATGCCATCCCGCTGACGTACCTCGCGGACGGGCTGCGCCAGACGATGGTGGACGCGGCTCCGCTCTACGCGCTGACCACCGATATGCTGGTGCTGGCGGGCTGGCTGCTGGCGTGCGCGGTGCTGTCGGTGCGCTTCTTCAAGTGGGAGGCGCAGGGGTAGGGCGGAGAACAGAAGCGGTGAGCCGTTAGCAACTGGCGGCTAGCTTAAAACAAGATTCGGGCATTCGGGGGCGGGGCGATGGCTCCGCCCCCTGTTTGTTGCCCGGATGGGCCAGGAGATCCCGCAGGGACCGGGTAAGCTCCGCGAGTGGTGCGCGATCCTCTCACGTCGCGCGCTTTTCGCAGACGATCTTCCAAAACCGCGTCACCGGTTTCCCGTGACCGCCGTCGTCGATTTTTGCCGCCTCGATCAATCCAACCCCGCCAAATGCCTCCGCGATCGAGTCCTGGTCGTAAAAGTAGAGGCTCACCCCATCTTTCGTTCTGTACCGATCCATGCCGAGTTTCTCGCCAACCCCATACGTGCTGGCATCCTTCGTGATCGCCGTGAAGACCATCAGGCCGCCGCGCCGGAGTTGGCGGTTGCAGTCCTGGATCAGTTTCGTCCGTTGATCCGCATCCAGCAGATGGATCAGTGCGTGGCAAAAAATGCCATCGTAGACGTCGTGGTCAAAGGGCATGTCATCCACAGATCCATGAAAGACACGGATTTCCCGGCCCAGCAGATCGTGGGCCAGCTCTATGGCGGTGCGGGAGATTTCGATCCCGGTGACTTCAAAGCCCTTCTCGTAGAACGGCTGCGCGTTCCTGCCATAGCCAAAGCCAGGGATCAATATCTTCCGAAAGCCGAGCCGCGCAAACCGCTCGGCGGTTTCGACGGCCAGGCCGGTTGGTTCTTCCCCCCACATCCGTTTCTTGTCCCGGAAGGCGTCCTCCCAAAATTCGGTCATAGCTCAGTCCGTTCTCTACTCCTGACGTTTTTGCGGTTTGCGACACGAACCGGGTTGCGAGAATCTCTCGCCACGGTCCGGTTCCGTGCCCGGCGACAGACGCAAAAGGGCGGGTATGGACCCGCCCCTACAAAGCATCGTTGGATGCGGTTATGCTTTTGGCTCACCGCCGATGGCTTACACCAGGAACTTGCCGCTGTCGTAGAACAGTTCCCCATCGATCACGATGCGCCCGCCGTCCTTCATGCCGTGCACCATGTCCCAGTGGATCGCGCTCTGGTTCTTGCCGTTCGATTCGGCGTAGCTCTTGCCCAGCGCCATGTGGATCGAGCCGCCGATCTTCTCGTCGAACAGGATGCTGCCCGTCACTTCTTGCACGCCCCAGTTCGTGCCGATGGCGAACTCGCCCAGGGTGCGCGCGCCCTCGTCCACGTTTAACTGCGACAGCATGAACGCCTCGCCCTTGGTCGCGGTCGCATCGACGGCGACGCCGTTCTCAAAGCGCAGCTTCACGCCGTCTACCTCGCTGCTGAGGTACACCGAGCGCATGTTGAACTCGACGTGCCCGTTGACCGAATCCTCCACCGGGCTGGTGAAGATCTCGCCATCGGGGAAGTTCAGCGCGCCGTGGCAGCTCACCCAGGGGCGATCCTGGAAGTCGAACGACATCTCGATGCCGGGGCCGGTGACTTCGGCGTGCTTTTTGCCCGCCAGCCACTCGACCAGCGCCGTCTGCCGCTCGCGGAACTCGGTCCAATACGCGACGGGGTCCGGCTGATCCAGGCCGCACGCCCGCGCGACGAACTCGCTGTAGGCATACAACCCCATCTCGGCGTTCTGCGCCAGCGCAGCGGTCGGCCACGCGGTGACGTTCCACATCAGTTCCCCGGCGTCGTAGCGTTCCAGGTAACGGTCGCTGAACGGCTGGTTGGTGCGGCGAAACCGCGCGATGCGCGCCGGGTCGATGGACGCCAACGCCTTGGTGTTGGCGGGCGCTTTGATGAAGTACATCACGTCCGAGTTTTCGACCATGTGCAGCAGCGACGAATCGAACACGTCAAGCTGCGCGTCGGTGGCCTGGCTCAGGAACAGCTCGAAATAGTTCGTGTAGTCCCCTGAGATCATCGCCGCGCCCTGCACGCTTGGCGATCCGCCGCGCCGCAGCGTCGCCTCGACCAGCGCCTCGATCAGCGGCCCGGCGGTGCTGACGTTGCCGATGATCGACACGCGGTCGCCTTCTTTGATCGGGATCGAGTACTCGGTCAGAATCTTCGCCAGTTTGGGAGCCAGATCGTACATCATGTCTTCCTTCTCTCTACGCGGGCCGCACTGCCCGCGTGTGAATGCCTGTACTGTCGGGGCAGGTCACAGACCCGCCGCTGTAATTGGTCTGTGGTTGTGGAGGCGGCTCTCGCAGAAACCTCACCCCCGGCCCCTCGCCAATCCGATTGGAGAGGGGAGACAAGCTGCGCGTGAGGGAGCTGGTCCTCTATCCCTCGATTACGAACTTGCCGCTCTGGTAGAACAGCTCGCCGTCGATCCAGATCTCGCCGCCGTCGCGCATGCTGTGCACGATGTCCCAGTGGATCGCGCTCTTGTTCACGCCCTTCGACTCCGCGATCGATTCGCCCAGCGCCATGTGGATCGAGCCGCCGATTTTCTCGTCGAACAGCGTCTGCCCCGTGAAGCGCTGGATGCCCATATTCGTGCCGATGGCAAACTCACCCAGCGTGCGCGCGCCTTCGTCGATGTCCAACTGCGCCAGCAGGTATTCTTCACCTTTTGCCGCCGACGCATCGACCACGCGCCCGTCCTTGAATTGGAGCTTGATCCCGCTCACTTCGCGCCCGCCATGCATGGTCGGGTAGCTGAACGCGACGTGCCCGTTGACCGTATCCTCGATCGGGCTGGTGAAGATCTCGCCGTCGGGGAAGTTAACCGTGCCGTGGCAGCTCACCCAGGGGCGGCCTGTGAAGTCGAACGACATCTCGATGCCGGGGCCGCGCACTTCCGCGTGCGACTTGCCGTCGAGCCAGTCCGCGAGCTTCATCTGCCGGTCCTGGAATGCCTGCCAGAACGCGATCGGGTCGTCCTGGTCGAGCGCGCACGCGTTGTAAATGAACTCGCTGTACGCCTTCAGGCCCATTTCGGCTTCCTGGGCGCTGGCCTGCGTGGGCCACGCGGTGATGTTCCACCGCAGCGACTGGTCGTGGAGGCGGCTCATGTACTTTTCCATGACCGGGCGGCTGCCCTGCTGCGACTTGGCGATGCGTTCCGCCGGGATCTGGCTGCGGCTGCGTGTGTTGAACGGCGCGATGATCTGGAACAGCACGTCCGCTTTTTCGATGGTGTACAGCGTGATCGGATCGCAGAAGGCAAGCTGCTCGTTGCTGGCGCTGCGCAGGAAGATCTCGCCCAGGTTGGGGATGCTGGCCTGCACCACGGGATGCCCGCCGCGTGCCAGCACCGCTTCGTACAGCGCTTCGAGCAGCGGGGCGGCTTCGGTGGTGCTCGTGATGACGACGAAGTCACCCTTTTGCACCGGGCATGAGTACTCGGTCAGCACGCGGGCGAGCTTGGGAGCAAAATTATCGGTCATGTAACAAGTCTCCTCAGGGTGGGGCGAATCTATCACTGCCCAAAAACTATAGCGCGCGGCGGGGCGGGATGCTATGCCTGTCCGCGTGAACGGATCTGGCTGCGCGTTCGATCTGGTACCTAGTAAATAGTACGCAGTCGCCCATAAAAATAGCCAGGGGCAGTCCGTGAACCGCCCCTGTATGTCTTTCCGCGATGTGCTGGCGCGTTACTCCGCGTTCTGGATGAACTGGCCGCCGAGCGGTTCGCTCGTCTCGGCCAGCTCCCCGTTGACGAGCACATTCGAGAATTCGAACGGCAGGCCGATCGTGTCCGTGAGGGCTGTGATCGTGCCGCTGTCGTCCGTCACGAACATCTCGATCTGATCCTGCAGGTGAATGTGCAGGTGCGGCTCGGACGTGTTGCCCGAATTGCCCACCAGCCCGATCTGCTGCCCGGCTTCCACCGTGTCACCTTCGGCCACGAGGATGCTGCCCGGCTGCATATGCGCCAGGTAGAGATATTCCGCCTCGCCCACTTGAATCACGACGTGATTGCCCGCCGGGTTTTCCGCATCCGTTTCGATCTGCGGGGCGCTTTCGGACAGCCCGTCCACCACCTTGACTACCGTGCCGTCAGCAGGCGCGTAGACCGGCTGGCCGTAGGCGTAGTAGTCTTCGTTGGCCGTGCCGTCACCGGAGAAGGTGCTGCCGTTCTGCCACACGATAAAGTCGTAGGCGTGGCGCTGCGACGCGGCATCGACGTGATAGTTGTGGATGCGGTCCGGGCCGCCCCACGCCGTATACCACAGTCCGTCCATCGGGAACTGGAACGTGGCGTCGCTCACATAGTCCTGGGCGGGATCGTCGGGTAAGGGGGCATTCGGCGCAAGGTTCAGCCCATCGATTTCGCCGCTGTCGTTAAACGCGGTGGTGAGGGTCAGCAGCGAGTCGCCCCAGGTGTAGTCGGCCATGTAAACCGCCATGCCGCCGACTGACATAACGCGCGCCGAGACCGGTTCCCCGATGGGGGCGGTGGCGGTGATCTGCGCGTATCCCTGTTCCAGCGCGTCCGCGGTGACTGCGGCGGCCATATTGTCGCTGAACTGGCCGTACAGCGCTTCGAACTCTTGCGCCAGGAACAGGTCGATTGCCGCCGATCCGAGCGTTTGCGCCGTGCTTTCCTGCGCGGTGTATTCCTCCGCCACGTCCGCATAGCCGGTGGGGATCGCGGGCGGTTCGTCGCCCTGGGCGTTCACCGCCAGCGGTGCGGCGAGCGCGAGCAGCAGCGCCAGCGCGGGAATTAAACGAACGAGGTGCTTCATACCGTTCTCCTTATGGATACGCAGTAACCTATAGATTATACGGGGGCGGCAGCGGCAGGTTGCTGTTGGCGCGGCGAGAAGCCCCGACAGTACAGATCGCGCCGTGCCTGCTCGTTTTGCGCGGGCAGGTATGGCGCGCCTGGGCGGTTGTTCGCTTGCGGCGCGGCGCTCATTTTCCCCACGCGACCAGATCGGCCACGTCCCAGATCTGCACGTCCCACGATGCCGCGACCGCGATCCGGGTGCTGTCCGGCGAAAAGGCCAGCGCCAGCGTGGAATTGGGCAGCGTCACGACCTGCTTCCAGGTCGTTGTATCCCACAGGATGGCATTTGGGTCGAGAAAGTATCCCGCCGAGCCGGTCATGCACCACCGCCCATCAGGGCTGAGCGCCTGGGATAGAAATTGCGCGGGGGAAAAGGGTGCGGACCGGCCTGTCGCGTAGAAGGTCGACACCGATTCCGGATCGATATTACACGCGTTGGCTGGCGTGTTATCGCCGGTTCCGAGTTCTGCCGTATACCCGCCCGCACCATCTGCGACCCATTCAATACCCGCTGCCGTATCGTCAACGGGACGCCGCTCGATGACCGCCCCTGTTTCGACGTCCCAGATTGTCAGGACGGAGTCGAAGGGTAGGTCGTACATACCATCACCCTTTGGCACAGCGGCGATTTGCTTGCCGTCTGGGCTCCAGCTAATTTCTCTGGCGTCGACGGTGCCACGCAGCACCCGGGCGGGCTGCAGCGTAATCGGCATGGTGAGGGCGGGCGGCAGATCCGCCGGATCGACCTGCGGCGGCAGCCAGGTGTACATCGTATCGGCGGGGGAGCCCACGTGGAGCAGATCGCGCCGTTCGGTCCCGTCGATCCGGCCCACTCCGATCGTGCAGCATCCCGATCCGCCTGCAACACTGGCATTCTCGAAAATCAGCAGCCATTGTTCGCTGTCGTCAAAAACTACCCTTCCCCCTACAAACGTGCCCCACCCATCGTAAGCGGGGCGGATCGGGGTGGTGGTTCCCAGTTGGGTGTCGTACGCAATGGCGCCCTGCGCAACTGCCACGATATAGCGCTTTGACGGGGACATAAAAACCGAATATCTCGATGCGTCGGTCAGATCAAGATAAACGAGTGTTTTTGCATCGAGATCGATGGCGAAGATCCATCTATCGGATGTCATGACGCCATGCGAGCTGTCCGCCCACTGCCATGAAGCCAGCGTGATATCCATAAAATAGAATTTCCCTTCCGGCTGCTGCGACAGGCGCGTGATGGTTGCCGGATGGGTGCGGAAGTCGTACATAACGGGATCGCCGCGATTGTTGAACTCTAGCAGCACTTGCCCACCGGGTGGTGACACAAAGATCGAGGACTCGTATGCTGCGTCGCTGACCACCGTGAGATCTTTCGTGTTTACGTCGAACAGGCAGATTTTTTCCCCGGCGATACTGACCGTTGTTCCTCCTTCGAGCCATGCGACGTACGTGCCGCAGCCCTCGATTACGCTTTTCTCGCCGGTGATGACGTTTTGCAGTACGGTTCCTTTTTGATCGAGGAAGGTATAGGTCAGCCACCCCGTAGACGACAGGCTGAAGCGTGTGTTGTTTGTTCCGATATAGCCCATGAGTTCGACCGGCGTTATGTGCTGCACGGCCACGTCGCCCGATTTTTCCAGGCGATAAACCGAGATCCCGTTCTCAAGCTCCGATTCACCGTAATCGAACCAAACAGCGACGAAGCTCCCTGTGGCGTCGATCTCGAACAGGGTAGGGATGAGGTTATAGTAGTGGTTTTGGACTGCGGTTGTGTAAGGCAGCGCGTCTTTCGTCGATGCGAGGATTTTCCCCGCATTCACGTCGATCAACATTATCGTGCGATGCAAAATGTCGTTCGCGCCTTCAGGGGATCTGTCTTCGTCCCATTCGACCGTTTGCCCGGCGACGAGCAGCAGGTCTGCATCCTGCGCCCACATGGCCTGGACATAATCGAACTCCACGTCGTCCAACAGGGTGAGGCGACGCTGCCCGTCTGTCGAGAGGGTGTACACCGTCGTGGCGCGAACGGGATAGCCCTGAAAGTTCGGGCGCTTGATCCACGCGAACCACTTACCCGAAGGGGACCAGCCGGGACCACTGACGGCGACCGCCGAGGGGAGCTCCCCGATAACTGGCGCCGGCCCTGTGACGCCTTCGCCCAGCAGGTGCGTATCCGTGCCGTCGGCACGCTCGATGACGAAGGCATTGTGCACGTTCGAGTAGTAGTAGATGTACGGCGCGTCCGACTCGCCGTCTCCCTGTGCGCGGACCTGTCCCGCTGCCAGCGCACCGCACAGCACCAGCGCGCACAACCCCACTCGCAGCCACGATCGAATCATTTCGGCTGCTCCTGTTCGCCCCACGCAACCAGATCCGCCACGCCCCAGATCTGCACGTCCCACGACGCCGCGACTGCGATCCGGGTGCTGTCCGGCGAAAAGGCCAGCGCCAGTGTGGAAATGGGCAGCGTCACGACCTGCTTCCAGGTCGTCGTGTCCCACAGGATGGCATTCGGGTAGAGGAAGTATCCCGCCGAGCCCGTCATGCACCACCGCCCATCAGGGCTCGGCGCCTGGAAGTAAAACTCAGAAAGCGGCACCGGATCTGTGCGGAAGTTCGGCACGTCAAGAACCGGAACCGCATCCAACTGGCTGTAACAGTCGGCAGGGTGGTCGTCACCGCTCACAGTCTGTGCTTCGTAATCACCCGTACTGGTTTCAATCCACTCGATCCCGGTCTCCGTGCCGGACAGGGTTTGCTGCGCGACGATCTTTCCTGTCTCGACGTCCCAGGTCACCAGGGTGGGCGCCGAGAGCGCATCGTCATCGCGAGCATACTCTAGTATGCCCGCAATTTGTTTTTGGTCCGGGCTCCAGCTTACGAGGCGCGTCCAGGCCAGCCCATGCAGTTCCTTGACGGGCTGAGGATCGAGCGGCTCGCGGATGGCGGGCGGCAGATCCGCCGGATCGACCTGCGGCGGCAGCCAGTCACGCATCGCTCTGGGCTGATATGCAGTCGTTGTCAGATCCCGCCGCTCCGTTCCGTCGATGCGGCTGATGCCGACATCCCAGGTCCCGCTGTTTGCGATACTCGTATTTTCAAAGATAAGCACCCACTGTTCGCTGTCGTCAAACGATAGTTCGCCGCCCCAACCTGTTCCCCAATCGTTGTGGCCGGGCCGGATGAATGTGATCGCGTCTGCTGTAGTATCGTAAATGGCAGGGCCATGCGGAAAGGTTGCGACGTAGCGTCCCGAAGGGGACATCATGGCAAAGGGGAGGGCGTACGGCATTTTATCGATGTAGTCGAAGGTCCCGGCATCAAGGTCGACGACAAAGGTCAGCGAGCCGACGCCCAACGCTGCCCGCGAGTTTGTGCCCCAGCTCCACGAATAACCGGAGACGATATCGACGCGTTCCGGGAACTCCACATCCGGCGCAGGGATTCGCGTCATGGTTGGAGGATCGGCGCGCAGATCATACACGAGCAGATCCCACGTCCCATCCGCATCGAACTCGACGTATCTGAGTCTGTCTGGCGTTAAGGTGCCAAATTTACCGTCGTGCGCGAAGCCTTCGATGATATCTAGCTGCATGGTGTTTACGTCAAACCAGCATGATCTTTTCCCCTGGAGACGAAGCTGGTCGTTTTTCCATTCCGCATTGATGCCACAGCCATCGATCGCGGTTGTCTCATCGGTCCACAGGTTCCCTAAAATGACGCCGCTTTCGTCAGGAGAAACTGTTGTGAACCATCCCCGCGGAGAGAACGTAAACGGTTCCATGTAATAGGTTGCAATGGATGCGACGAGCACCGGTTCGACGCGCCGCACCGTCACATGGCCTGTCATATCGACGAGATAGAGGACGACTGCACCAAGCTCCGAGTTGCTTCCCGCAAACCAGTTGTAGACCTGAGCGACGAAAGTTCGCCCATCGCCGGTTAAGAAGATACGGGGCACTGGTGCCCGTTCCCATTCTCTATGCGCTACAGGCGCTGTATCCTCAAAGGTCGCCCGCACCGTGTTATTTGGAACGTCGATCAACATCAGCGTCCGGTGCAGATAATTCGGATTCTCAGGCGAACTGGTTCCGGTCGCGTACTCGACCGACTGCCCGGCCACGAACAGGAGATCGTCGTCCTGGGACCACATCAATGCAACCCGAGTGAACTCTTTGTCATCGAGCCAGGTCAGGCGGCGCGTGCCGTCGGTGGAGATGACATGGGCTTGCTGGCTCTTTACGTACGCTCCAGGTGGGACAAAAGTTGATGTCGTCCACGCGAACCACTTGCCCGAGGGCGACCAGCCGGGACCGTCTACCCCGCCCCTTGACCCTTCGCCCAGCAGGTGCGTATCCGTGCCGTCCGCGCGCTCGATGACGAAGGCATCGTGCTCGCTCGAATAGTAGTAGATGTACGGCACGTCCGAGCCGCCGTCTCCCTGCGCGCGGACCTGTCCCACTGCCGACGGCGCGCCGAATGTGAGCAGGAGCATCACGGTAAGAGTCCAGCGTGCAAGGTGCTTCATTCGTGCCTCCTCGGCGTAAGTGATACCGCTATGGATTATACGCGAGATCGCCGGATGGGGCGCGAACAGCAAGTCACGCTCTAACCTGTCGCGCGGGAAAACTCGATCGAAATTCCCTGGTGTATCAGACTTGCACCATGTTTCGTTTGTGCGATACTTTGAGATCCATTGCGGCCAACAGGAGGAAATCAGCATGCGACGGATCGGGTTGGTTACGCTCATGATACTTGTAGCCCTTATGGCTGCGGGCATCACGAGCGCCCAGGGAGATACGTATCCCCTGGCGTTTGAGTATGATGAGGCTGCGGACGACTATTTTGCGGTGGCTGAAATCACCCTCGCCAGCGGCGACGGCCTGGACGTGACGCTGCAGGGCGGGGCCGATCTGTATTTCTTCGTCTACACCGATGAAGTCGATTTGTACGAAGGGGAAAGCCTCGATGAATTTGTAGCGCCTGAAGACGGGGACGTCGTGCTGGAAGTCATCTCGTCCGAGGACGCCAGCGGCGAGGTGGCCGTGATTCCGGCTGAGGCGGGTGCAGCCCCGGAGCAGCCTGCCCCGGATGCGGCGGCGGGCGACTCGTCTGCCTTGTTCGTCGATTTTGTGTCGATGGACTGCCCGTTTGAGGCGCCGCCGGAAGTGAACGTGATCTGCGC
Organism: Aggregatilinea sp.; assembly: GCF_036822615.1. Taxonomy (NCBI): domain Bacteria; kingdom Bacillati; phylum Chloroflexota; class Anaerolineae; order Aggregatilineales; family Aggregatilineaceae; genus Aggregatilinea; species Aggregatilinea sp. Next base: position 23,381 of record NZ_DAISHJ010000043.1, read on the forward strand.
CGACCTCACGGTGCCGGAAAACCGGCTCGTGGCGGACACGAACCTGATCGACCTGATCGTGGCGATCATCCCGGCCCGGTCCGGCAGCCCCCTGGCCGATCCGATCGTTTATTTGGAAGGCGGGCCGGGCGGCAGCGCGCTGGCGGGCATCGACAGCTGGTACAACTCGCCGTACCGGGAGGACCGCACGATCATCCTGTTCGATCAGCGCGGCACGGGCTTTAGCACGCCGTCGCTGAACTGCCCCGAACTGGACGATGGCGACGATTCTTCGCTGACCGAAGCGTGCCGGGACCGGCTTCAGGCGGAGGGGATCGACTTGACCGCCTACACCAGCCGCGAGAATGCCGCCGATGTGGAAGCGCTGCGGCAGGCGCTCGGCTACGATCAGATCGACCTGTACAGCATCAGCTACGGGACGCGCCTCGCCTTGACCGTCATGCGCGACTATCCGGCGGGCATCCGGGCGGTGGTCCTGGACAGCGTGTACCCGCCCAATATCGACACCGACTACAACGTGACGACCGATACGTACGCGCTGATCGGCAGCATGTTTGCCGACTGCGCCGCGCAGCCCGACTGCGCGCAGGCGTTCCCTGACCTGGAGGCGCGGTTCTACGCCGCCCTGGATGAGATCGACACCGATCCGCCGCTGGTAACCGATCCCGAGTCGGGTGAGCAGTACAATCTGTTCGCGGCGGACGTCATCCAGAATTTGTCCATGCAGCTCCAGCGAACCGATCTCGTCACGGCGATTCCGGCCTCGCTGGATGCATTCATCGCGGGGGATTACGACACGTACCTCGATCTCGCCACGTTTGGATCGGGCGTCTCGTCCGACGGCACGGCGCTGGCGCAAGAGCTGTCCGCTGAACTCACGGCTGATGAGCTGGCACAGATTGACCAGCTCGTGGCCCAGGGCGACACCGGCGGCATCGTCGCATTTTTGAATGGCGTGTTCGATCTGTCGCCCGACGAGGCGCAGAGCGCGGCGCAGGGCTTCGTCCAACTCGCGGGCCAGGGCGGCGTGAGCGACACGGTGTCGGTGGTCGATCCGCCCGAGATTGACGACGACAGCGAAGGCATGAACTGGAGCGTGCAGTGCAACGAAGAACTCTCGTTCATGACGCCTGAGCAGGCGCAGGCCAACGCCGAAGCGGTCGATATGCCGGAGATCGTCCGCGAGGTGACGCTGGACGGCAGCCTCTCCGAGTTCGACGCGTGCGCGGTGTGGCCTGCCGGAACCGCTGACGCCATCGAGAACGAGCCGGTGGTGAGTTCGATTCCGACGTTGGTGCTCACGGCGCAGTACGACACGGCGACGCCGCCGTGGTGGGGGGATCTGGCCGCCGAAACGCTCTCGAACAGCTATACGTACCTGTTCCCGATGGTGGGGCACGGCGTGATCGATGGGGGTAGCTGCCCGATCGGCATCGGGCTGGCGTTCTTCGCCGATCCGGCGGCGGAGCCGGACGCGTCCTGCATCGAGACGATGAACACGGCGTTTTACATCCCGTAGCCCGCGTTTGGGGAAAACAAAACCGCTCTCGTACAGTGACGAGAGCGGTTTTTTGTGTGCCCCCAAGGAGATTCGAACTCCTGTCTTGGCCTTGAAAGGGCCACGTCCTGGGCCTCTAGACGATGGGGGCCAACACGCGGGAGATTGTACCATGCCCGAATAGGGGCGGTCAAGGTAGAATATGCAGGACTTGGCAGCAAACCAGAAGGGAAAATTCCGTATGGCTGACGACCACGATAACCGGCCCCGGCGCAGGCGGATCGTGCTGTGCATGGGCGCGACGTGCAACATGAGCGATCGCGCCGAGCCGTTCTACGACTGCCTGCACGCGGCCTTTGGCGATCCCGGCCCGGCGTTCATGGCGCACGGCCCGGTGTCGTGGGAGGTGGCGAACTGCCTGGATATGTGCGACGACGGCCCCAACCTGACGCTGTATCCCGGCGGGCACGACGTGCACGCGCTCACTGTGGAGCGCCTTCAGGAGATTATCGAGCAGATCAAAGCCGAGCTGGCTCACGAGTCGTAGCCGTCGAGGATCGTGCTGAGATCCCCGCCCAGCTCCAGCCCGCCGAACTGTCCCGTCCCCGCGAAGACTTCGCGCTCGCGCTTCCCGTCCAGCATCACCAGTCGCACCCCGATCGACGCCGTCAGGCTTTCCACGATGCGCTCGACCATCGCCACACGATCCGGCGCGTGCAGCAGCCCGCCCGACGCGCGTTCGGCGTCGATTGCCAGCCGGTAGCGCCCGCGCCGGTCCGCCGGGCCGGTGACGCCGCTCATGGTCCAATACACGTGCGTATCGGTCACGTCCAGCCGCTCGACGCGCGCGCCCGTATACGTGGCGAAACGGTAGAGCGCGCCCTCGTGCCGCAGCCCGACGATGAAGCCCCGGAACGCCTGCCACAGCCACGGGATCAGCGCGACCGACGCCGTGAGACTGGTCCCCACCGGCTCGAAGTGGTTGCTCTGCATCCAGATATAGCCGCGCGGGAACGCCTGGCCCCAGTCTTTTTCGGTGTAGCCACGCCCACCCGCGAAACCGACCGGCGTCCCGTCGATGTCCAGCGCGCCCGCCAGCCCGTGATCGAAACTCAGCACGCCGTGATAGCACTCCATGAGCGGGACCAGTCCATACCAGCCCATGACGCCCGGCGACAGCCGCGTGACCGGCCACGGCGTCACCCCCGCGAAGGTCACCGCGCCGCGCACGGACTGTCCCTCGTGCTCCACGTCGAGCACGATGCCGTCCGGCCCGAAGTGATTCGGCCCCACGCGCACGTCGAACACGTCCGCCGAGGCGTGAAACGCGTCTGCCGGGTAACGTTTGTAGATCGACGTGCCCGCCGCGCCGTCGAGGATCTGCACGAAGGCGTGCGCCTGGGTGGGATCGGCGTGCTTGAAGATGCCGGGGATGATGGCGTATCGCCGCGCGCCTGCCGCGTCGATGAGCTTAAAATACCAACCTTCGAAATAGGGCGGGCGCTTGCCGTCGCCGTGATAGACGGCGGGCTTCCAGAGGGTGCTCAGGTTCATGCGGTCCGTTCTCCGTCGCGGTGTTGGCGGCTCAGGGGTGCGCGCAGCGACCCGCGCCCCTGCGGAGATCCTAGCACACGTCACGGCGCGCCGGGGGCGGAAAGACGCGCAGGGGCATAGGCGGGACGCTCCATGCGCAGGAAGGTGAGTACTCAACAGCGTGATGGGCGGCCCTGTGTTTGGTAGGGGCTTGCCCCGCCCGTTGAGAGAAAAGCCGGGTAGGGCAAGCCCTACCCCTACGCAGATCGGGCTTGACGCGGCTGGTGTAGGAATCGGATACAGATAATTTGACGGTCAAATTTGGGTACATAAAAAGCAGGGCGGGTTAGAAACCCGCCCTGACAGATCAACACATACTGCTTTTGTTCCTGGCTAACCGCTCATCGCTAATGGCTGAGGGCTTCTATGCCAGCGCCGCCTCGTCCACCTGGGGCATACGTTCCTGTGCGGCCCGCACTTCTTCCACCGGGTACTCGTAGTCCTGAAGCTGCCCGGCGAAATACGAGTCGTACGCGCCCATGTCGAAGTGGCCGTGTCCGCTCAGGTTGAACAGGATCACGCGTTCTTCGCCTGCCGCTTTCGCTTCCAGCGCTTCGTCGATGGCCGCGCGGATCGCGTGCGCGCTTTCCGGCGCGGGCACGATGCCCTCGCTACGCGTGAACTGGACCGCCGCCTCGAAGATGCCGTTCTGGTGGTAGGCCTGCGCTTCGAGGATGCCTTCCTCGTGCAGCAGCGACATGATGGGGGACATGCCGTGATAGCGCAGCCCGCCCGCGTGGATGCCCGGCGGCATGAAGTCGTGGCCGAGCGTCGACATCTTCATGATCGGCGTCATGCCCACTGCGTCACCGAAGTCGTACGCGTACACGCCCTTGGTCATGCTGGGGCAGGCGGTCGGTTCGGCGGCCAGGAAGCGCGTATTCAGACCCTTGCCCACGAACGGGATGATCAGGCCCGCCATGTTGCTGCCGCCGCCCGCGCAGCCGATCACCACGTCCGGGTAATCGTCGGCCATTGCCATCTGCGCCAGCGCTTCTTCACCGATCACCGTCTGGTGCAGCAGGACGTGATTCAGCACGCTGCCCAGCGAGTACTTGATCGTGCCGCCGCTGGTCGCGGCGCGCTCGACTGCCTCGCTGATCGCCAGGCCCAGGCTGCCCATGTTGTCGGGATCTTTCGCCAGGACGCTGCGGCCCGCGTTGGTCAGGTCGGTCGGGCTGGCGTGCACGGTCGCGCCGTAGGCCTGCATCATGCTGCGGCGGTACGGCTTCTGCTGGTAGCTGATCTTGACCATGAACACTTCGATCTCGATGCCGAAGAACGCGCCCGCCATCGCCAGCGACGATCCCCACTGGCCCGCGCCGGTTTCCGTGGCGATCTTCTTGACGCCCTCTTCCTTGTTGTAAAACGCCTGCGCCACGGCGGTGTTCGGCTTGTGGCTGCCGACCGGGCTGGCGCCTTCGTACTTGTAGTAGATGCGCGCGGGCGTATCGAGCGCCTTTTCCAGCCGCCGCGCCCGGTAGAGCGGGCTGGGCCGCCATTGGCGGTACACGTCGCGCACCGGCTCGGGGATCTCGATGTAGCGGTCCGCGCTCATCTCTTGCATGATCAGCGCCATCGGGAACAGCGGCGCGAGGTCATCCGGGCCGACCGGCTGTTTCGTCCCCGGATGCAGCACGGGCGCGAGCGGGCGCGGCAGGTCGGGGATGATGTTGTACCACGCGCGGGGGATCTGGTCTTCGGAGAGCAAATATTTCACGTGCTGTTTGTCGGGCATGGTGGTGCTCCTTTCAAAACAATGAGAGAGTGGAAACAGGTCACGGGGCCGCGCGCCGTGCACGGGACGCAAAAACGCCCGTCCCCGATCGGTCAGGGACGGGCGCTGTTTCCCGTGGTGCCACCCTGATTAGGCCATCGCCGCGAGTTTGTCGCGGGGATGAGCCTCACTCATTGCGCCTCGATAACGGGGGCGATCCCGGCGCGGCATTTCCTCCGCGCGACTCCCCGGCCCATTCGGCTGTCGCGGTCCGTGCCACCCTTCCAGTCTGCGAGGTGGCTCCCTGGCCCGGCGCGTCCCAGCGTACTCATCCGGTTCAGCGTCATCTGTGGCTTATCATACGCGCGCAGAGGGCCGCTTGTCAAGGCATCCGCGCGTCTTCTTGCGGCTACCCACCGTTTGCCAGCAGCACCGTGCCCGCGTGCGGGATCGTGGCGCAGGTCGCGCCGTTTTCGAACGTCGCGGGCAGGATCAATAGGGCGCGCGGCGAGGTCGTCGCGTCCAGGTACAGGAACGTGCCACTGCCTTGCACGCAGACTTTGACCGGCGCAGCAAACGCTGGCACGGATGTCGCGCCCGCCATGCCGTAGACGTCTACGGCGTGGATCAGGGCGTACTTAAACACGTCTGCGTTACCGATGTCGCCGGAATAGCCCTGGCGCTCGACGTACGCGCCGTTCTGCATGATCACGCGGCAGAACACACCGCCGTTGGGGACTGCGCCGCCCGGCACGTCCGCGCGTACGATGGTGTTGGTGCTGCCGGTGGCGTCGGCGCACAGCGGGATCGCGGGCGGAGCGGGGAATGTGGCATAGACGGGAGCAGCCGGAGCACTGGCAGCCGGGACGCCGACGGTGATGGTGACCGTCGCAGTGTCGGTCCAGGTGTTGACGCTGTCGATGGCGTTATAGGTGAAGCTGTCCGCGCCGTGCCATCCGGCGGCGGGCGTATATGTGAACGACCCGTTCGCGTTCAGCACCAACGTGCCGTTCGTCGGAGTGGTATCCACGGCGGCGGTCAGCGTGCCGCCCCTCGGTGCGCTGTCGTTGGTCAGCACGCCCGGCGCGGCGATCACGAGCGGCGTACCCTGGCTGGTCGCATACGCGTCGTCGGTTGCAGCGGGCAGTAGGCCGGTGGTCGCCACCAGTCGCCATTCGTAGATGACCCCGGCGTCACCCGCAGAATAGTCCGTGACGGTAATTCGCCACGTGCCGGTGATGCTCTCGCCGTCGAAGGCGCTGAGCGGGTTATCAGGCTGAAAAGTACCCTGGAAGGCGATGCCAGTAGCATGGCACTGACCGGCGAGTGGTGAGGCGCTCTCGTCGTCCAGTGTGGCGAGGATGTCATTGCCGCCGCAGACAAGACTATGGGGATTGATTACGGTGACGGTGGTGGCGGTATCGATGTGCGTGAGCGTGATGCCCAGGTCGCCCACATACGTGTGGTGGATGTCGAGGTAGAGATCCAGGTCGGCGACCAGTCCGCTGTCGGTGATCACGATGTCGTGCGTGGCGGGCGCTCCGGGGGTATTCGCTCCCGGCGAGTCAGGGATGGCGACATTGATCCCGGCGCCGCTGCCATAGGTCGTCGTGCTCTGTCGGTCGAGTGGGGCGGCATCGGCGTTGAACCGGACGCCGGTTAGCGTGAGCGCGATAACAAGCAGACTTACGAAAAGTAAAGAGCATGTCCTTCTGTTGGTTTTGCAGGCAAACACGGCAGCCACTCCATAGGCGCAAGAAATATTAGGTTGTAGGCATGGGGAAATCCGGGCTGTCGAGAAGATGCAGCAGTAGAGAGGGCGCGCTAAACAGCCAACCACTTATTCTACTTCAGACTTGTGTTTTTCTGCTAACGGATTGGGCGCTTCTGGCGCACCCTGAAACTTGACGGTTGAACGCCGATCGACATCAGCCCTGCGCCCGCACCACGAACCACGTGGCGATGTTGGCGATGGCCTGCTCGTGCGCCGCGAACGAATAATCGACGCCGGGCGTGCCGAGGTACTGCGCGAACCAGTCGAGCGCTTCGGGATAACCGGAATGGAAGCGCGTCAGGGGATGGTCGCCGCCAGGGAACGTGACCATCTCGACCGTTTTTCCGACCTCGGTCAATGCCTCGGCCAGCGTGCGGCTCTGCTGCACCGAGATGGTGGTGTCCGCCTCGCCGTGAAGCAGCAGCAGCGGCGCGTCGATCAGCTCCGGCCAGTACACGGCGGAGCGTGCCTCGAACGGAGCCGGATCGGTGTAAGGCGATACGCCGACCAGCGGCACGTACACCTGTCCAACCACGTACCCCTGCTGCCGCGCCCACGCGAACAGGTCCGCCAGCCCGCCGACCGTCACGGCGGCTTTGATCGCGTGCGTGCCGTCGAGCGTGTCCTGCTTCAGCGCGAGGTACGTCATCATGCCGCCGCGCGATCCGCCCATCATGCCGATCCGGTCGGCGTCCACGTAGGGCAGGGCCTGCACCGCGCGCAGCAGGTTGGTGACGTCGTGCACGTCGTTCCCGCCGAAGTCTTCCACGCCGTCGCCGCCCGCGTTGCCCCGGTACTGTGACGCCGCCGCGACGAAACCCGCCTCCACCAGCGGCACGATTTCCGCGCCGATCAGCTCTCCGGTGGCCTGGAAGCCGCCCCGGTTGTAGATCACGGCGGGGAAGGGGCCGCTGCCTGCGGGCCGCCCCAGGTAGCCGGTGACGCGCAGGCCGTCGCTCCAATACGTGATCGCGTAGTAGGCGGTCGTGCCCGTGTCGAGCAGCAGCCGCGTCGATTCGAGCGTACCGTCGGGGCGTGCGTTTGGGGTGGGGGAGGGAATCGGCGTCGTCAGCGGGGAGGCGTTCGCGGGCAGGGCGGGCCGCAGCCCCACCGCAGCGAGTCCGGCCAGCGCGAGCAGCGCAGCCAGGGCGATCAGCGTGCGGCGGGGGATCTGCGGCGCGATCTGTCTCATGCGCTGGGCGGCTGGGCGATCTCGACCACCTCGCCGCCGGTCATGCGGACCAGGTCGTCGGGCGTCAGGCGGAAGACGGCGTGCGGCGTGCCTGCCGCGGCCCAGATCACCTCGAACTGGAGCAGGTCGCGATCGATGTAGGTGCGCAGCGGCGAGGCGTGCCCCACCGGGGGAATGCCGCCGATGGCGTAGCCGGTCCGCTCGCGCACGTAGTCGGCGTCGGGCTTGTCGGTCTTCTCGCCGAGCAGCGCGGCGAGCTTTTTGGTATCGACGCGGTTGGTGCCGCTGGCGATGACCAGCACGGGGTCGCCGGACTGGCGGCCCTTGAACACCAGCGACTTGGCGATCTGCGCGACCGTGCAGCCGATGGCCGCTGCCGCTTCGGCGGAGGTGCGCGTCGTGTCCGGCATTTCGACCACTTCGCAGCCGCCGAAGCCGAGCGCGTTAAGCGAATCCTGTACCTTTTGAGCACTGGGGGGGAGTGACATGAGCGTTTCCACCTGGGTTGAGATTGGCGCGAATGTTTTAGATTATACGCCCACCCGGCGGCTTCTGTGCGATTCCGTTTAGGAAATATTTACAACAAATTCATTCGTGGTTGGGTTAAATGGGAGTAAAATAGGTAAAATATGTTTAACAAATTGCACTGCGTAGAAGTGGGGAGGCCACATGTCCGTCGAAATCAACTACTTCAAACGGTCTCGGCACGCAGTTTCTTTTTCTTGCGGTGACTTAATTTTTGACGCGGGCGCGCCGGGCGAGTTGATGTATGGCGTGCAGTCCGGCGAGGTGCGCCTGATCCATCCCGACGGGAAGTTGGAGCGGGTCGAGGCGGGCGGCATCTTCGGAGAGGCGGGATTCATCGAGCGCCAGCCGCACACGATGGCCGCCGTGGCGCTCACCGACTGCACCCTGATCCCCGTCGATCGCTGGTATTTCCAGTTCCTGACGAACGAAACGCCCGGCTTCGCGCTGATGGTGATGCAGACGCTGCTGCGGCGGCTGCGCGGCGCGGGCAAGGGCGACACGGTCGCCGCGTAAGCCTGCCAGCATTCCCCGTTTGACATCCTCGCGCCCGGTTTGCCGCCGGGCGCGTTGTGATTCTGCCCCGGTTTCCGTTTCCCCTGGCTGTGAATATCCGCTAAGATAACAGGCTTAGTGGCGCGGATACAACAGCCGATCGGCAGGGCATATGGACAATTATGCGCGATTGTACATCTACCGGTTGTTCCTCATCGTATTTGGCATCCTGGTGATTCTGGTTGCCGTCTTTATAGGCAGCGTTTTCGAGGATGGCTCGTTTTTCGTCGTCTGTGGGGTTGGGCTGCCGCTCGTTCTGCTGGGCGTGCTGGCTCTGGCCGTGGCGGAGCTGCTCACGAGCGTGATGACCTACGGCGAGTCCCTCAACGAAAACCACCGGGCCAGTGACCGGCAGCTCAAGCAGATTTTGACGCAGCTTCAATCGCTGACTCTGGCGGTGAGCCCGTACACGGCAGCGCAGCCCGCGCCAGAAACGGACGACATGCCGCGTCGGGCGGCACAGGCAGAGGCGGCGCCCGACTCGAACGAGCCAGACCCCGCCCCGGCGGGGGCGCTGGCGGGACGGGTGAGCGCCGAACGCGCAATGCTGCGTAAGAGTCCTTCCACGACGGGCGCAATTGCCCGTATCGCGCTGCACGATCAGGTGCTGGACGTGACGGGGCGCAGCGCTGATGGCCTGTGGCTGCGGGTGCTGGTGGGCGAAGAACGCGACGTGTGGGTCGAGGCGTCCGACGTTGAGGTGAAGGGGAATATTAACGCGCTGCCGATCATCCCATGAGTTCGGGGAAACTGCCTCTGCGGAATCGAGATCAGCCTGCGCCCGGTTTGCCGTCGGGCACTTTGAGTCTTCCGTGCCCGCGCTCGAACGGAACTCACTTCGCGGTCGCTTTTTGTGACAGGCAATTCAGTGTAGGATTACTGACTTAGTAAAGGGGCAACAATTTACTTCAGGGGGAGTTATGTCGCGGTTTCCCATGCTTGAGACATACCGGATACTGCTTATGATTGCTGGCGTTTTAACGATTGTTATGGGCCTCATTTCGGGCCTGGTATATATGATCGACGGCGGCAACCTGTTTACATTCCTGTTTGTTGAGATCATATCGGTGATTGGAAGTATCCCGCTGTTCGCCATGGCGGAATTGATTTCGCTAGGGCTGAGCGTCGAGTCCGATCTGTCCACCCTGGTCCGCTCTAACAACCAGCAAAATGCCGCCTTGATGCAGCGGCTTGCGGCGCTCGAACCGTCGAACACTGCGCTTCAGAACCCCGACACAATCCTGCCCGCGCAGGAAGTCCCTGCCGATGTACCGCCGGACGCACCGGAGACTTCTACCCGGCCCGCCGTCACGCTGTCCGGCGAGGTTACCGCAGCGCGCGCCATGCTTTACCAGGAACGGCGGCGTGGGGCAGCGATTTACAAGGTGGTGATGCGCGGGCAGATGTTGGCGCTCACCGGGCGCAGCGAGGATGGTACGTGGCTGCGGGTGCTGTTGGATGAAGACCGTGACGTGTGGGTCGAGGCGTCCGACGTTGGGGTGAAGGGGAATATCGAGGCGCTGCCGATCATCCCGTGAGTTCGAGGCAAACTCCCACTGTGGGATCGAGATCGGCCCGCGCCCGGTTTGCCGCCGGGCGCGGTTCGTGAGCCGCCGCGCTATCCGCGCGTGACGGTGATCCGGTCGTATACCTCCGTCCCTGCGGGCAGCCTGTCGTAGCCCGCCCAACTGTTGTTGGTCTTGCACCAGTTGACGTAATCCTCGAAGTCAGACCGCCCCTGCTCGTCCAGCAGCACGGCGAGCACGTCGAAGGATTCGCCGCTGGTTTCGGGCAGGCCGAAGTACACCAGCGACGCCCATTCGCCGGATATCTGCATATCGACCGGCTTGTTGGCCGGGTAATAGCGGTTATTGGCGTGCGGCACAACCACCAGCCACAGCGTCTGGTCGTCGGGGACGTGGGTGGACGTGCCGCGCACGGCCTGCATGTATTCCGCCGCGCCGTTGTCGGCGGGCGTGGTGATCGCCACCTCGGGATCGCCTTCGTCCATGAACTGCACGAGGGCATACCCGGCGTTGACGAGGAAGATCAGGCCACACGCGCCGATCAGCAGGCTGGGCCAGTTGTTCTTGATGAACAGGCGCGCGTTTGGTGGCTGACCCTGCATAGGGGCTCCGGCTCCGGTGTGAGTCTTTTGTCCTGTTCCGGATGTGGAGCCTGTCGTCGGGCCTTCGACGACGGTGGACCGCTGGGCCGCGCCCCAGATCATCCCCGCCAGACTGATCAGCGCGACCACGATTTGCGTAATGTCAATTTTTTCGAACTCCATGACTAAATTTCTCCTCGTGAAGCGAAGCACAATCTCATTATATGTGAACTTACGCCGGGATCGGTGCGAATTTACGCCTCCTGATCGACGCAATAGGAAGGGGAGGCGGCGCGCCTCCGCCATAAGTCGGACCCGGCGTACCCCCTAAGCCCGATGACGCACGGCTCCCCGCGGCCTATACTGGGACTGAATGATGGATCACTGCGCGCCCGGTTGTGCGCAGTTGAGGGAGGCCAGCGATGTCGATGGAGCTGAATTTCTTCAAGAAGTGGAATACCGCGCTGACCTTCGCTGAGGGAGAGGTCATCTTCCGCGAGGGCGATCCCGGCAAGGTGATGTACGGCGTGCAGTCGGGCGAAGTGCAGATTATCGTCAACGGGCAGGTGGTGGAAGTGGTGGGAACAGGCGGCATCTTCGGTGAGATGGCGCTGATCGAGCAGGCGCCACGCTCCGCGACCGTGATCGCCGCGACGGAATGCGTGATCGCGCCCGTGGATCAGTTGGGGTTTATGTTCCTGACTGCCGAAACGCCGAGCTTCGCGCTGATGATCATGAGCACGATGGCCCAGCGTTTGCGCCGCATGAACAGCATGGTGTCCGGGGCGACCCCCGCGCCCGACAGCAGCGTGCGGATTGCGTAACGGCGCGAATCGTGGGGCGGGGTGGTTTGTGTAAAGACCCCAGAAAGCACAAGCAAAAGCAAACGCGACCTCACCCCCGGCCCCTTTCCAATCAAGTTGGAGAGGGGAGATAAGCCGATCGTCAG
>NZ_DAISHJ010000044.1:0-34244 GCF_036822615.1 Aggregatilinea sp.
GAGCGCGCGCTGCCCGTCGTGCGCGACGCGCTGCTCGCGCGGGATTTCGACGTGTTCGGGGAGGAAACCGAGCTTGAAGCGATCCGCATGCACGCCGTCGCCATGAGTTCGCGCCCCAGCGTGATCTACTGGTCCCCGGCGACGCTGGCGATCATGCTGACCGTGCGTGAAGCGCGCGCGGATGGCGTCGGCGCGTACTTCACCATCGACGCGGGCGCGAACGTGCACGTGCTCTGCCGCGAAGACGACGCGGCGGATCTGGACACGCGGCTGCGCGCGATCCCCGGCGTGCTGGGCGTGTTGGCGAACCGGCCCGGTCCCGGCATCCAGTGGGTGAGCGAGCATCTGATCTGAAGTTTGCGCGGTTCGCCGGTTGGAAAATTCGTACTGACTTATCTGACGACTGCCGATATAATAAAATTAATATATGTATGATGATCGGCAGGTCGTATGCCAGGCACAGTTCAAAAGCCCTCATCTCAGGACGCGCCGCGTGTGGAGTGCCCCAAGTGCGGCTATGCCAATGTCACGGCACGGACCACGTGCCGCAGTTGCGGCGCGCCGCTCGAAAAACCGCCGGTGCTGCCCGTCGCGGCGCATCCCTTGCCGCCGTCGGAAGATGTCGGCAGCCATCTCTTTAAAGAAGATGACATTGTGCTGCTGGAATTCGTTTCGCTCGGCCAGCAGTTGTTTTTCCCCGTGGAAGCGTCGGTCCTGCTGGGGCGCGAAGTCATCCCCAGCCCGGAGCCGATCATCGATCTCGGTCGCTACGGGGCCAAGTCGCTGGGCGTGTCGCGCCAGCACTGCCGCCTCCAGCGCCGCGAAAAACAGTTGCTCGTCACCGACCTGGACAGCAGCAACTTCACCTACCTCAACGGCCAGCGGCTGATCCCGCACCGCCCCTACGTGATCGCGCACGGCGATCACCTGCTGTTGGGGCGGCTGCACGTCATGATTTACTTCCGCCCCCCGCAGTTGAGTTGACGCTCGCTACTTCAGCCCCGAATGCAGGAAGCTGCTGATAAACTGCCGCTGGAACACGATGAACAGGAGCAGCAGCGGCGCGGCAATGATCAGTGTCGCGGCCATCATCAGGCTCCACTGCGCGCCGATGTCGGTGAGCTGCGTGAAACGCAGCAGGCCCATCGTCAGCGGGCGGGCTTTGTCGCTTGTGACCACCAGCGGCCACAGTAATTCATTCCAGTGAAAGCTCAGCGTCACCAGTCCAAACGCGATCAGCGACGGCCAGCTTGGGGGCAGATAGACGTGTCGCAGCAGGTGGTGCCAGCGACAGCCGTCCACCACGCCCGCATCGACCAGATCGCGCGGGACGCCCAGAAATGCCTGCCGCATCAGGAACGTGCCGAACGCCGAGCCGAAGTACGGCATTGCCATCGCCAGCGGCGTATCGTACAGCGAAAACTCTTTGTAGTAGATCGCCTTGGGGATGCCCAGATACACCGTCGAAAACTCGCGGATGGTCACGAAGTTCGGCACGAGCAGGATCGCCGTGGGGATCATCATTTGTAGCAGAATGAAGTAAAACAGGAAGCGCTTGCCGAAGAACTCGAAGTGCGCGAACACGAATCCGCCCAACGTGACTGTAACAAGCTGCACGGCCAGCGTCAGCGCGGTGAACTCGATGGTGTTGGTGTAGTACGAGTTCGTCAGGTGGCCGTCCTGCCACTTGGGAAAAAACGGCGCGAGCGAGGTCGCTTTTTCGTAGCTCTCCAGTGTCACCCGGTCGGAGAACCACACATCGCCCCGGCCCAGGTTGTCGTTGGGCGGGCGGAACGAGACGATCGTCGCCCATAGAATCGGGATCGCCCACAGCACCGCGAGCACAATCGTGAGCAGGTTCACCCCCCACGCGCCCCAGGGCCGGGGCGTGCGGACGGTGGCCGGAGTCAGGGTCGCTGCGCGCTCAGTTGTCATATTCCTGCCGCTCCGTGAGGAAGACGTTCGCCAGCGTCAGCACGAACAGGATCGCGATCATCACCACGGTCAGGCTGTTGGCGAAGCCGTAGTCCTGCTGAATAAAACGCTGCTGGTAAATTTCGTAGAGCAGCAGATCCGCTTCGCCGCTGACCAGCTCGTAGGTCATGACCAGCGCGTGCTCGACCTGCTGGAACGCCCCGATGATGGCGATCACGCTGACGAACAGCGTCGTGCGCCGCAGCAGGGGCACGGTTATGCGTGTGAGCTGCGTGAACCAGTTCGCGCCGTCCAGCGCCGCCGCTTCGTAGACGTCTTCCGGCAGCCCTTGCAGCCCGGCGAGATAAAAGATCATGAAGTAGCCCGCGTTTTTCCAGATCGCCACGATGATCAGCGACCACAGCGCCAGCTTAGGATTGATCACCCAGTTCTGCGGGCCGCTGTAGCCGAAGAACTTGAATAACTGGTTCCACAGGCCGTAATCGGGCGTGAAGAAAAACAGCCAGATCGTCGCCGCGCTGACCATCGGCAGCACGGTCGGATAAAACAGCGCCAGCCGCGCGATGCCGATGCCCCGCACTTTGCGGTTGACCAGCAGCGCGAACAGCAGCGCCAGGATCATGCTGATGGGGACCGTGCCCAGCACGTACAGCGTCGTGTTGCCGATCACCTGCCGGAAGGCTTCGCCTTCGGGGCTATCCGGCTCTATCATCGCGCGGAAGTAGGCCAGCCCCACGTTGTTCGGCCCGCGAATGCTGCGCATCGCTTCTTCGACGCCGGGCAGCTTGAGGTCGGTGAGGATCTGGCGATCCGGGCGGCTGGGGTGGTAGTAGATCCGGCTGTCGCTCAGCACTTTGAAGGTCGGGTAGACCGTGAACAGGAACACGAAGTAGAGCGTCGGCAGCAGCAGCATGTAGGGCAGCCATTGGATGCGTGGCCGCCGCATCTGCCACCGCCTGCGAACGGGAGCGCTTGTGGTCATGGCAGGCCCATTCTGTAGAGATAACCGCGCGGGTGGAGAAGATCACCCCACCTAACTCGTGTTATGCGGGGATTCAAAAACAAAGACGGAGACGCCCGCTCTGCGCGAGCGCCTCCGGTCTTGAACGGACGCGTGGTGCTTACTGGTAGATGCTCAGGATATCGTCGGCTTCGGCCTGGGCTGCGTCGAGCGCCGCCTGGGGTTCTTCCTCGCCGTTCAGCACGGCCAGGATGTGTGTGTGCAGCGCGTTACGGACGTCGGCCAGGGACTGCACCGACAGCTCCGGCCCCGCCGAATCGAGCGTGGCGACGGCCTGCGCGGCCTGGGGCGTCTCTTCGATGTAGCTCGTCCAGCTATCGAGTTCCACCGCGCTCTGGCGCACCGGCAGGTAGCCCGTGCGGATCGCCCAGTCGGCGGTCTGCTCCGGCGAGGTCAGCCACAGCGCGAAGTCGGCCATCGCCTGCGCGGTCGCGTCGTCGATGCCCGCCACGAGGTAGAGGTTACCACCGCCGGGGACCGTGAAGAAGCCGCCGTCCTTGCCGGGGATGCCGCTCACGCCGACTTCAAAGTCCGCCGTGGAGAGGATGCCGGGCATGGAGCCAGTGCTGTGCACGATCATCGCCGCTTCGCCATTGGCGAACAGGCCGGGGGCGTCGCCCCAGTTGTTCTGAACACCGGCGGGCGTTGCATTGTACTCGGTGTAGAGATCCACCCAGAACTGGAGCGCTTCCACTGCCGCCGGGCTGTTGAAGAACACTTCGGTGTCGCTGTCGCCCACGAGGTTCTGGCCCGCGCCGAGCGCGAAGGGCTGCAGTTCCCAGTACGGCCAGCTGTTGGGGATCAGGATGCCCCAGCGGGTGTCGGTGGTCAGGGCCTGCGCGTCGTCGGCCAGTTCCTGCCAGTTGGCGGGCGGCTCCATGCCGTTTTCTTCGAGCATGGTCTGGTTGTAGTACAGCAGCACGGTCGAGCGCTGGAAGGGCAGGCCGTACAGTTCGGTCGTGCCGTCGCCGTTCGCGTCGTAGTAGCTGTTGGACAGCCAGACTTCGTAGAAATCGCTGAGCGTTTCTTCGTCTACGTAGCTGTCCCACGGCTGGACCAGTCCGGCGTTCGCCACGTCGTAGATGTCCGTCGCCAGCATGATCGCGCCAGCGGGCAGATCACCGCCGCCTTCGGCCACGGTGCGCAGCTTGGTCTGGACGTCGGTGTAGCCGCCTTCGTAGGAGAAGACGATGTCCACATCGGGATGCTCCGCCTCATATGCAGCGGTATATTCGTCGAGGATCTCGGTTACAGGGCTGTCAACGGCGATCGGAAAATAGATCGTGACTACGGTCTTATCCTGGGCCGCTACGCTCGATACACCGAGCGCCATGGCCAGGATGGCCACAATAAGCAGCAGACGAACCTTCATTTTGGCTCTCCTTAAACAGCAGCGTTCAAAAGCCGAAGCGAGGAAATCCTGTGAATCTTCGCCGCTCACATTATATCAGGTTCCCCTTATTTGATTTAAGAGTCGTTTAACCATTTTTAACGCAGAAGCATGAAGGGACAGTTTGGCTCGAAAGCGAAAAAGGGACCTCCATATACGGGTCCCTCTGTCATGCTGCATCTGGATGGCGCGGCATTGTCCGGCGCTCAGTCGGCGGCGAGCACCCGGTACAGGTGGTGGAACTCGCCGTAGAAGTCGAGCTGCCAGCCCTCGACCGGCTCGTACTGCGCCGGATCGCTGAGCGCGGCGCGGTCCGCGTCGCGCAGGGCTTGCAGCCACGCGTCGTCGAAGACCACGTACTCGATGCCCGCGTCCAGCAGGTCCGCCGGATCGCGGCTGGTCTGCCAGCGCGTGACAGCGGCTTGCTGGGTGGCGTTCAGGCGCGCGTCGTCCGGCGCGACGAGGTTCTGGATCACCTTGAGCCGGTCGAACCACGCGGTAACGTCGTCCTGGCTGGGATCGTCCATCGTTTCGAGGTAGACGCCCATCACCTGACGCACGTCCGCGCGCGCCGTGAGCATGCCTTGCGTCGGGTTGAGCACCCACGTCTCCGGCGACCAGTCGGGATCGAAGGTGGGCTGCGCGGCTTGCAGCGCGGCGTAGGTGTCCGGCGAGAGGCCCAGCGTTTCGAGCGACTGCTGGCCCGTGGCACGGTACAGGCTGACGCCCAATCCTTCCCCGATCAGCTCGTAGTACTGCGGCGAGGGGAAGATGAGATCGGCCTGCACGTCGGAGAGATACGGGATCATATAGCCGCGCTGGTCGAGCAGCAGGTAGTTCACCCCCACGTCACGCAGATCGCCCGGCAGCTTGCCGATCACCCACCGGTCGAACGCGGCGCGCTGTTCGGGATCGTCGAATGTGATCGAGAGGTATTCCGCCGCCGTCACGGTCTTGATGACGCCGAACAAGTCGTTTTTCTCCTGGTCGGTCGCGGGGTGGATCTTTAGACGGTCGCTCACCAGCTTGAGCACGGCGTAGGGATTGACGGCGATCCCGTCCGGCAGCAGCAGGACCGGCGTCGTGGGACCGTCGTATGCCTCGTAAGCGTGAGCGTCCGCCGGGGGCAGCAGCGTTTCAAGCGAGAAGTGATCGTCTCCGACCGCGATCAATAGCGCGTGGTCGGCATCGAGCCGCAGCCGCAAATAATACGTCGGGTTCAGCAGCATTGCCCGCCGATCCGGCTCAAGGTTTTGGAGCCACTCATTGCTGACGTACAGGTAACGGGCCCCCGTATCGCGCAGATCGCCCGGATAGCCGAGGGCGTACCACCGCGCGAGACTATCATTCTGTTCCGGCGTCAGCCTGTCGGGCTGGAAGTGACGCCGGTCGATAACCTGATAGATGACTTCGAGGTAGTGTTCTTTGTAAGCACGCGGAATTGACGCGGAATTCTGGAAAATATCCGCGATGTAATTGATGACTTCCAGCCCAACCAGACCATCCCCCTCAACCTTCCACACGATGCCCCATTCGTCGGCATCGGCAGGCTGCGTCAGGTATTTATGGGGGCGTGCAATGCTGAATTGGACATAGGCATTGTAGAGGTCCGTGCCCATGATCGATTCCAGCGTAGACTCGCCAAAATCGAAGTCCAGGTGTGGCAGATCGTCGTAGCCGTTGATGAAGATCGCGCCGCGCGCCTGGAAGACGAATCCGCTGAACAGGTGCACGCCCAGCGCGGCGAGCACGATCAGGGTACGCAGGCGGTCGCGCCACACGCGCCCGAAAATCAGCGGATAGTTGCGCCGGAGCAAAAACTGTACTGCCGCGACGAACCAGATGAACAGCGCGATCTGCGAACTCCAGATGAAGTTGCCGTCGGTCGCACGCGCGCCGGTTTCGGCCAGCAGATAGGTGTACCCGGCTCCAAACGCAAACGCGATCGTGGACAGCGTGAAGAACCGGTCGCGCCGCGCCGCCGGGAAAAACAGGATGTAGACCAGCGCCGGAAAGGCGATGGACAGCAGGAACTTATCGGTCAGTGAGCCTTGCGCGTGGGTGCGCATGACGGTCAGCGGCGACCAGATGATGCCGGACTCGCTCAGCGAATCGGACGCGATCACGTAGGTAAACACGTACTGCCACGCGAGCAGAATCACGCCGGGGATGCCGATGCCAAAGATCAGCGGGCCCCAGGCCAGCCGCTCGCGCCGCACCAGCCGCACCAGCGCGATAATGCCCACAGCGGGCAGCAGGCACAGCAGGTAGCTGGGCTTGGAGAGCGTCGAGATCACGATCAGCAGCGCGGCGACGCCTGCATCGCGCCGCAGGCTGGGTTGGTCGGGTGGACTGTAGGCGATGCGGGCCGAAACCCACCCCAACAGCAGCGCAAACGGCGCGAGCATCAGGATCGTGGGGTTGTGCATCGCGTTGACGCCGATGTACCCCAGGTACATCCGGCCTTCTTCCCACGTGCGCAGCGTGATCGGCGTGACGATCAGCAAAATCAGCGAGAGCGCGACTGCGGTCAGCCCGGCCCGGTAGGTGGTGGGCCGGGGCAGCACTTTCAGCAGCAGGTAGAAGATCGCAACCGCCGCCGCCGTGCGCATGGCGATGATGGAAATCGTGGCGAGATCCTGGCGGGAAAAGCCGGGACCGATCAGCTTGAGCAGAATGACGAAGGCGTGATAGAGGAAATGCGGCGCTTCGATGGACACGCGGTCCTTCATCTTCAGCGCCAGATCGACGTGGAAACGGTAATCCCAGGGCCCGTAGCCGAACATGCGATCCACGACGTAGATCGTGCCGACGATCGTGACCACAATGAGCGTTAGAAGGGAAACCAGTTCGGCTCTGCGAGCCTGTATAAATTCTTTCAGTCTAACGTTAGGAGTGACCCCAGGATGGGCTTGACCCGTTTCAATCCCCATAGATGGTATGGTCCCGTTTCACTAACAACAGCGTTTGTGTGCCGGTTCACGGACGAACGCGGTAGAGCGCGTAGGTTTCGTAGTAAAAGTCCAGCGACCAGTCCGGCACGCGCTCGTAGCCGCTGCGCCATGTGGCTTGCTGATCGTCCGGCAGCGCGTCGATCCAGCCGTCATGTACGATCAGATACTCGATGCCTGCCGCCTGCAAATCCGCCGGATCGCGCGTGGACTGCCAGCGATCGAGCGCGGCGCGCTGATCCCCGTCCAGGTGCAGCGTTTCCGGCCTGGCGACGTGCTCCAAAATGTGCAGCGTCTGGAACAACGCGTCGTCCGGCATGGCGCCCGCATAGACGCCGTACACGGCGGCCACGTCGGCACGCTGCGCCAGCATCCCCTGCGACGGGTTGAGCACGATGGCGTCCGGCGGCAGCGCGATTTCTGGCGTGCTGGCTTCGTACGCCTCGAACAGATCGGCGGGCAAGCCGAATGTATCGCGCCGGGCCGTGCCTGTGGCCCGGTACAGGGTGTAAGTATCCTCGCCAAGTCCCTGAAGAGTCAAGGTTATAACCGGTTGGTACATCGCCGTGTTGCCGACGATCAACTGGGATTCGACATCGCTGAGCGTGTCCAGCCACGCCTTGTTGACAAGCACATAGTCCGCGCCCGCCGCCTGCAAATCGCCGGGCAGCTTCGACGCCCGCCAGTTCTTCAGCGCCGCCGTATCGCTGGGGCCGGTGCTGTGTTCCAGCAGCGCCAGCAGATCGAACAGGGTGTCGCGCACCTGCGGATCGACCTGCGCCGACGTGAGGTAGCGGCTGACGGGCGTCGCCAGCGCGTCGAAGTCTTCATAATCACCCGGCGCGGCCACGAACAGGCGCGCGTCCGCCGGGATCTCGATCCGGGGCGTGAACGCCTCATACTCGGCGGCGATCTCCGGCGAGAGGCCCTGCGGCCAGTCCGCCGCGCAGCCGGATATCGGGTTGTAATAGAGCCGCGCGCCCGGCGTATCGGCCAGATATTCGAGCGGTGTCTGATCGCGCACCGCGCTGGCGTCTTCCCGGTTGAGCAGCAGGAACTTCGAGCGCGGCGGCATACTGAGCGCATCCACGTCGTACAGCATCGCCGCGCCCAGGCCGGGATCGAGGTGGGTCAGGCGGGCGTTGTAATTTGAAACGGAGACCAACACCGTGTTGCACCAGCCGCCCGACGCTTCGGGATCGTAGCGCAGAAAAGGCTCCGTCGCCGCCGTCACCGCGTCGATGTCGCTCTCGCGGTAGAAAAAATTCGCATCGAAGTAAGGATCGCCCAGCTTGGGGAACAGCGGGATGCACACGAGGCTGGCCGCGACGAACGCCAGCACGGGGCGGAATCGCCGCGTCAGGATCAGCAGCAGCAGGCTCGCCAGGACGTGCGCCGACAGGGTGCGGTAGCCCTGCCAGACGTCGTACAGGACGAAGGAGAGCAGCGTTACCGGCAGCAGATTCAGCGCGTGGAAGGCGGCCTCGCGCCACAGGTTCGACTCCGGCCCGGCGCGGCGCGCGCGGATCACGAACAGCGCCGCGATCGCCACGGCGAAGACGAGCATGATCAGCACGATCCAGCCGCCGCGGCCAAAAGTCGAGTCGTCGCCCAGCACGAAATGCGCATTGCGCGAGAGATTATCGCCCAGCAGCTCGAACGCATGGGACGGCGAATCGGGCAGCGCGTCCAAAAAGTCGGTGATGAAATTGTGCTTAACTGGCGAGGCCAGCAGCGTAAACGCCACCAGCGCCGCCAGCGCCAACCCCAGGCCCTGCGCCAGCGTCACCAGCCCCTGTCGGAACGCCGGGCGCGGCAGGCCGAGCAGCAGCAGAATCGGGAAGTAAAACGCCCACGTATACCGGATCAGGGACGCGAGCGCGACGAACGCGAACAGCGCGACGCGCAGGCGCGGCGAGTCGTCTTTCAGCAGCCGGTACGTGCCCGCCGCCAGCAGAATGCCGATCGCCTGATGCAGACTTTCCTGCATGTTGGACGGCCAGAAGATCAGCGCGGGGAAAAACGGGGCGATCACCCCTATCATGAGCAGCAGTTGCGCCCGGTCGGGGCGTGTCGCGGCCAGCAGCGCGATCAAGGCCAGCACCCACGCGCCGACGTTGACGATCATCGCCGCGTAATGCGGCCAGCCCGCCAGCGCCGCGAGGCCGCCGTAGAGCAGCGGGAAGAGCGGACCGTGCGGGCCGTAGCGCAAAAACGACACGGGCGCGGGATCTTCTTCGACCGTGAAATAACCCGTATCCAGCCCGGCGTGGGCCGTGCCCTGGATTTGCAGGTAGTAGCGGATTTCGTCCGGCGTGCCGGGGACGAGGCGCGAGAGATCGGTATCGAGGTATAGGACGACGACCCCCACCGTCATCAAGACGGGCAGGCTGGCGACGAGAAGATAGAGGAGCCAGTGGGTGACGGTGCGCCGTGTGTCCTTGCCGGTGGCAGCGGAAACCATATCTTGCCCTGGTAGAAACGAGTTGAGCCGAAAACGCCCGGTTCTGTCAGCGGCCACAGTTATACCATTCCCGGCCCGGAAACACGAAGGAAGGGCCGGAGCGGGCAACAAAAAATCCACCGGGATGCGGTGGATTCGTAATCGTTTTGCATACCCCCACCAGGACTCGAACCTGGGCCTCTGCCTCCGGAGGGCAACGCTCTATCCTCTGAGCTATGGGGGCTTTTTACCCGCTCCAATTGTACCAGGAACGGGGATCGCGTCAAGGTCAGGGCTGGGCGGCAGGCTCGTCTGCGAGCAGGTCGGCCACTTCCGCGCGGCTGTGGCGCAGCAGGTCCGCCGGAGTGATCTTCAGCAGCGCGTCGATCCCGCCTCCGCCCGCATACACGATCTCGTGCGCCTGCACGGCGGGGTCCATGAACGCGGGCATGGTTGTCTTCAGGCCCAGCGGTGGCACGGTCCCTACGATATAGCCTGTGATCTCGAAGACCTGATCGGCGTCGGCCAGCAGCACGCGCTCCGGCTTGACTTGGAGCCGCTCGGCCAGCTTGGCCGGATCGACGCGGCGCGTGCCGCAGCCGTACACCAGGAACGGCTGCTTATCGACCAGGAACAGCACCGATTTGACGATCTGGTCCGGCTCGACGTTCAGCGCCTTCGCCGCCGCCGTCACGGTTGGCGTGGGCACGCCGGGATACACGATCTCGGCCAGGACGTTGTGCTCCTCGATGTAGGCCGCCAGATGTTCGGGCGTCAGCGGGTCCGCCGAGATGACGTTGGGCACTTCCACGAACAGGATCTCGACCACTTGCCCGGCGTAGTCCATCAGGTCTTTCCCGGCGGCGACGCCGTCCGGCGAGACAAGCGCCGCGTCAAGCGCTTCGAAATCGGCAAAGTGAATCTCGACCGTGCGGAAGTACGCCGCGTCGCCCGCGGGACTGCCGAGCACCTGCCCGATCTGCACGCCCTGCACGCCGGGCAGTTTGCGCAGCAGCGACAGGTTGCGCGTATAGCGCAGCTCAAAGCTGTTTTTGTTCGCGGGGGGGCGGAACAGAAGCACCATCTTAACCATAAGAGATCGCTCGCAGTGTCAAAGTAGCGGAACGGAACACAAGGTTATCGCAGCGCGGGAGCTTACTCCCCGCGATGGAAGCTGCGGCCAAAGATGATCCCCACCAGGAAGGCGATCACGACCGCCTGCCACGGCTTCGACTGCACCAACCCGGTGGCGTCGCCCGTGATCTGATCGAGGGTGTGGCCGTGCAGATAAAGCGCGGTGCGTTCTAGGCTGCGCGAAAGCTGCTGCGCCTGATTCATCACGGTCCGGTCGCCGGATTTCACCGCTTCGGCGCGCAGGCGTTCGGCAGCGGCAATGAGCTGGTCGGCGGCGGCTTCCTTGGAGGCGTTCGCGCCCTGCACCAGCGATCGCCGTGCGTCGCGCAGGGCCGCGCGCTGTGTGCCGTTGCCGGGAAGGGTTTCGTTGGTCATCGGACTCGTTCCTTGCTGCCCGGACTAATGGGTGTATTGTAGCAGGCTTCCAACCGTGCTACGATAAATTCCGAATAGTGTTAACCGTCGTATTGTTATTCCACGCCACCCGCCTGATCGAGTAACCGTCGAGGAAAGCGTATGAGCAGCCCGAATGTCCCGTACCCGCAGCGGCCCTATCGCACCCCCTACGCCACGCCCCGCCGCAAGCCGGTCAATCCCTGGTTGATCCGCCTGCCGCTGTTGGCCGTGGCCGGGGTGATCATGTTCGTCCTGGTGATGCTGATGCTCGTGGCGGGCTATCAATTCCTGCACCGCGACGAGATTTTCCCCGGCGTTTCGACCGTTTTCGACCTCGATCTGGCGGGCATGACGCGTGAAGAAGCGTCCGCCGCGCTGTCGCAGCACTTCAGCTATGGCGACGAGGCCCAGTTCACCTTCCGCTACGGCGATCGCTCGTGGACCTATACGGCGGCGGAACTGGGCGTGTCGCTGGACGTCAACGCGACGGTCGACGCGGCCTACGACGCCGGGCGCAGCGGCGGGAACTTCGGCAACCTGTTCGAGCAGATCGACATCTGGACCAACGGGTACCCGGTCGCGCCGGTGGTGCGCTTCGACGAAACGCAGGCGCAGATGGTGCTCTACGAGATCTCGCAGAGCTACGTGAACCGCCCCGTGCTGGACGCGACGATCACCGTCAGCGACGCGAAGGCCGTCTCCCACGAGGGTCAGATCGGGCGGCAGGTGGATATCCCCACTACGCTCGCCGCGCTGCGCCGCGAGGTCGTGGGCCTGAGCACGGCCAGCGAGATCACGCTGGCGGTCAACGAGACGCCGCCGCTGGTGTGGGACGTCAGCGCGGCCACGGACGAAATCAACACGATCCTGTCGACGCCGGTCAAGCTGTACGTGACGGGCGACAATGCCGACCTGGGACCGTGGACGCTGGAGCCTGCCGACCTGGAAAAAATGATGTCGGTCGAGCAGGTGAGCAACGAAGACGGCACGGTCGGCTATGACGTGTCGGTCAACCTGGACGACGCCCGCGCCCTGCTGGAAGACATCTCGCCGGACCTCTCGCAGCAGCCGGTCAACGCGCGCTTCGTGTTCGACGACGAGACCAAGCAGCTCGACGTGCTGGAGCCGAGCATTGACGGGCGCGTGCTCGACGTGGAAGGCACGCTCGCCAAGCTCGAAGACGCGATCTTCGCGTCCGATCCGGCCCAGCGCCGCGTCGAGCTGGCGTTCGTGGATCTGCCGCCGGACGTGCCCGACACGGCGACCGCTGCCGATTTGGGCATCACCGAGCTGGTCACGCAGCACACGACCTACTATTACGGCTCCACGTCTGCCCGTCGCACGAATATCGAGGTGGCGAACGAGAACTTCCACGGCATCGTCATTCCGCCGGGTGGGATCTTCTCGTTCAACGAGTGGCTGGGCGATGTCAGCCCGGAGACGGGCTACGAGCAGGGCCTGATCATCGTCGGCAACCAGACGATCACGGGCGTCGGCGGCGGCGTGTGCCAGGTCGCCACGACCGCGTTCCAGACGGCGTTTTACGCGGGCTTCCCCATCGTCGAGCGCGTGCCCCACGCCTACCGCGTCGGCTACTACGAGCAGGGCGAAGGCGCGGGCCTGGACGCGACCGTCTTCTCACCCATCGTGGATTTCCGCTTCCAGAACGACACGCCCTATTACCTGCTGATCGAGGCGTACAACAACCCCGGCAACAGCACCGTGACCTGGAAGTTCTACAGCACCAGCATGGATCGCCGCGTGGAAAAAGAGGGGCCGTACATCAAGGATCAGGTCTCGCCGCCGCCGCCCGTCTACAACGTGAATCCGAACCTGTCCCTGGGCCAGATCAATCAGGTGGACGGCTCGGTGTACGGCGCGGACGTGTACGTATACCGCACCGTGTACGAGGGCGATAAGGTGATCCGCGACCGCGAGGAATTCGCCAGCCACTATGTGCCCTGGGCGACTCAGTACGAAGTTGCGCCCGGCGATCCGCGCGTCAGCGGGTAGAGCTAACCGCACGCACGAATGGTATGACGGGCGCTTTCGATGGCGGGAGCGCCCGTTTTTGTGCCTGAAAATGGCTGGGGTTTGCATAGAACGGGTGTTCGATGTACACTCTGCGCATTCACTCGAAGAACGGAACGAAACCCGATGGCGAAGCCAAGATCCTACTGGGAATGCCAGGAATGCGGGCGGCGCTCGGCGCAGTACATGGGCAAGTGCCCCGGCTGCGGCGAGTTCGGCACGCTGATCGAAATCATGGAGGAGCCGGAGACGCCGACGGCAGCCAAGCCTGCGGCGGCAGTGCGCTCGCGCCCGCAGAAGCTGGCGGACGTATCGAGCGAGATGGGCGACCGCTATCCGGTTCCGGTCGAGGAACTGTCGCGCGTGTTGGGCGGCGGATTGGTCCCCGGCAGCGTGATCCTCGTCGGCGGCGATCCGGGCATCGGCAAAAGCACGCTGCTGCTGCAAGTCGCCGTGTTGATGGAAAACATCGCCGGGCCGGTGCTGTACGTCAGCGGCGAGGAAAGCGAGCGCCAGATCAAGATGCGCGCGCAGCGGCTCGACCTGGAATCCACGAACCTGTTCCTGGTCACCGAGACGGAACTGAGCGCGATCTTCACGCATATCGAAGCGGTGAAGCCGCGGATGGTCATCGTGGACTCCATCCAGACGACCTACACCGAGGGCAAGGCGTCGGCGGCGGGCAGCGTGACCCAGGTGCGCGAATGCGCCAGCCAGCTCCGCGAATTGGCGAAGACCACCGGCATGACGGTGTTCATCGTCGGGCACGTCACCAAAGAGGGCGTGATCGCCGGGCCGCGCGTGCTGGAACACATCGTAGACACGGTGCTGTACCTCGAAGGCGACCGTTTTCAGGCGTACCGTCTGCTGCGCAGCGTCAAAAACCGCTTCGGCGCGACGAGCGAGGTGGGCGTGTTCGAGATGCGCGACCGGGGCATGGTCGAGATCACCAACCCGTCCGAGCTGTTCATTGCGGAGCGGGTGGTCAACGCGCCGGGCAGCGCCATCGCCGTGACGCTGGAAGGCACGCGCCCGCTGCTGGTCGAGGTGCAGGCGCTCGCCAGCCAGACCGCCTACCCGAACCCGCGCCGCACGGCCAACGGCGTGGACTTCAACCGCATGTCGCTGATCATCGCCGTGCTGAGCAAGCGTGTGGGCATCAAGCTCTACGAAAAGGACATTTTCGTCAACGTGATCAGCGGCCTCAAGGTGGATGAACCGGCGGCGGACCTCGCCGTCGCGGTGGCGATTGCGTCCAGCGCGTGGGATGTGCCGGTCCCGGCGGATATGGTATTCGTGGGCGAGATCGGCCTCAGCGGGGAGCTGCGTGCGGTCAGCCAGACGACGACGCGCATCCGCGAGGCGGCCAAACTCGGCTTCAAGCGGATCGTGCTGCCCCGCACCTACCGCAAGGACGACTCGCTCGACCAGGGCATCGAGATCATCCGCGCGCGCAGCATCGACGAGGCGCTGGCCGTGTCGCTGCCCAAGCCGGAACGGGCGTGACGGCGTCAGGGTTCTGTCAGGATCGGCGGGCGGGCGTTGCCGGGCCAGCGGCCAGTCGTCAAGTTTGGGATGCGGTGCGCGCTTAAGATGGGGGTAATGCTGAGATGGCCGATGCCCCCCACGGCTATCCGGTTGCTCCCCCAGACCAAACGCGACACGTGTTTGGTCTATTTGTTTTAAAGCGCATTGGCAGCCGTCAGCAGCCCGGATAACCCATCTATCGCTTGGCAAGTACGGTCGTATAGGTACCCTTCGTGAGACAAGATGGAGGCTGCACGATGTCCAAGTTGATCTACTTTACGCCTATGTCGCTGGATGGATTTCTCGCGGGTGAAACGGACAGCATGGATTGGGCGGTGCCGGATCGCGAGGTCTCCGCTTTCATCAACGATCGGACTCGCCCCGTCGGCACATATCTCTATGGCCGCAAGATCTATGAGGCGATGAAGGTGTGGGAAACGCCCGAGGTCGTTCCAGGTCTGACGCCGGAACTGATGGAGTTCGCGCGGATCTGGCAGGCGGCTGATAAGATCGTCTATTCCAAATCGCTGGAGACCGTCTCGACGCCGAACACGCGGCTTGAGCGGGAATTCGATCCGCAGATGGTCCGTGACCTGAAGGCCCAACTGCCTCACGATATTTCGGTGGACGGTGCGAACCTGGCCGCACAGGTGATCCGGGCCGGGCTCGTCGACGAGTATGAACTGCTTGTTGTACCCTTTATGCTTGGCGGCGGCGCGCAGGTTCTGCCCGGCAGCGTACGCATAAAGCTGGAGCTTCTGGACGAACGCCGTATTGGTAATGGATGGGTCTATCTTCGCTATCGCTCGCGGGATTGATGGCGGCGCTCAAAGAGGGTAGTCGTGACGGGTCGGAATCTCTGCCCGCCTCCTGACGCGCGCTCGTATCCGGTTCACCGCTGCCGCTGCGGGTATCAAACTGCGTCGTCTCTCCCCTCAATTTCAGCATAACCGGGTACTACTCAGCGATCGATCACGGTTCGCAAAGGTAAGGGCGGAACCTTGCTCTATCCGTTTTTTTATCCTCCGTCTCTTGTGTTCAGAACGTATGTTCGGTATACTGGTGGGCTGCATGGGTTTTGCCGCCCTTTGGCGCTGGGCTATAATCGCACAACATAGAGTCGTTTACAGAAAGCAGCGTTTGATGCAGCCACTACGGCGAATTGGCATACTCGCACATCCGCTCCGCCAGGGCACGGCACCGATTGCACAGGACATCGCGCGCTGGATCGAAGCGCATGACATCGAGACCTGGATGCGCACCGCCTGGGATGCCAGCCGGGCACAGCCGCTGGTTGAGAACACGGACATGGTGATCGCCATTGGCGGCGATGGCGCGATGCTGCGCGCGGCGCGGGTCTGCGCGCCGGAACACGTGCCGGTGCTGGGCGTCAACACCGGGCATCTCGGCTTTCTGACCGAGATCAGCCCGGAAGACTGGCAGACGGCCCTCGAAACGCTGCTGCGCGGGGAATACTGGCTCGAAAACCGCATGATGCTGCGCTGTGAAGTGCGGCAGCGCGGTGTGGAACTGACGCACGGCGACGCGCTCAACGACGTGGTCATCAGTCGCGGCGCGATCGCGCGATCCGTGCGGCTGGAAACGTATATCGACGGCGGCTGGGCGACCACCTATCACGGCGACGGTCTGATCGTCGCCACCCCGACCGGATCGACGGCCTATGCGCTGGCGGTCGGCGGGCCGATTCTGCCGCCCGAGCTGAAGAACATCCTGGTCGTGCCGATTGCGCCGCACCTGAGCATGGATCGCCCCATGGTGCTGGCCCAGGGATCCACCATTGAGGTGGTGGTCGATCCGCAGTCGCTGACCGAGGTCGTGCTGACCATGGACGGCGAGCTGATCGCCAGCCTGGAATCGGGCGATCAGGTGGTTGTACGCGCCAGCGAAAGCGTGGGCCAGTTCGTGCGCCTGCGCGAGCGCAATTATTTCTACCGCTCCCTGTTGGACCGGCTTGAGCCGCGTGTCCCTGCGCGCTCGCCCAACTCTGCGGCGCACATCAACCCATGAATCGATTGTGAACCGTGGCTCCTATGGTCCAGTTTGTTGAATACTCCTTCGACGCGGCCAAAGATTTTCTGAACGCTCTGCGCCTGAGCAACCCGGAGTGGGGCATATCGCAGCCCTCCGCCGAGCCGGATCGGGGCTGGCAGCGCGCCTGGATCTTTCGCGGGCAGGGTACGGCGGCCCCGCTCAAGCCGAGCGCGTGGCGGCAGCCGGACATCGAAAAAACCAAGCTGCTGGCGCAGGTCAAGCTGGCGATCAAAGAACGTGTTCTGGCCGAAGCGAAGGGAAAAGTCCCGATTCCGCAGCTCGACGGGCAGGACTATCACGTCCTGTCCGAAGTAGATCAGCAGCAGATCGTCGAGCGCCGGATCGACGTGGTGCATCAAGCCTTCGCTGAAGTCTCCCTCATCAACGAATTCACCGATCTGGCCGACGAGCTGGGGTTCAAGGTCGATCCGCTGCCGATCTGGACGCACGAGATCGGCTCGTTCGTGTCGCGTTACATTGTGGAGAGCTTCCCCGATTCCTGGGACGAACAGGGCCGCCCGGCGGTTTATGTGCGCCCCGAAGATCGCCAGTCCACTTTTTGGCGGCATCCGGCGGTGGCGCTGGCGCAGCACCACGGCATCCCGACGCGGCTGCTCGACTGGACGCGCAACCCGATCACGGCGGCGTTTTTCGCCGCGAAGGACATCGGCATTCCCGATCCCGACGCGGACGACTGCCTGGTCGTTTATGCGCTGCACAAGACGATGCTGGCGCAGCACATCAAGTTGGTGGAAGTGCCAGCCAGCGAAAACGACTTTCTGCGCGCGCAGGCCGGTCTGTTTACGTTCGACGCCAAAGGCGACACGCTGTTCGTGCAGCAGGGTGATTACCCCAGCTTGGAAGATTCGGTCGGCTATCTCGATCCGCCGACGAATATCGTGCAGCCGAAGAAGTTCATGCTGCCGCTGACGCAGGCTCCCGAACTGCTGCGGCTGCTGTGGCTGGAACGCATCACGCGCGCCCACCTGATGCCGACGCTCGATCACGTCGCGCAGGCGGTCATGACCAAAGTGCGGCTCTCCGGCAATGCGGCGGGGATCGATCTCAAAGGATGCTGAAGTCTCGAAATTGGGCGGCAGACCATTAGAGTGACCTAAATAAACTACGATTTACGCCCGGTTTGCGTTAAT
Source organism: Aggregatilinea sp. (assembly GCF_036822615.1). NCBI lineage: Bacteria > Bacillati > Chloroflexota > Anaerolineae > Aggregatilineales > Aggregatilineaceae > Aggregatilinea > Aggregatilinea sp. The sequence continues at coordinate 18,032 of NZ_DAISHJ010000044.1, forward strand.
CTCGTACTGAATGAAAAGGCGTACTAGACGAGATCAACATGGCAGCTCCTGACCTTCAAACGAACGTTGCGACCGAAGACGAAGTTGTGTACTGTACCGTCCATCCGAACGTCGAGGCGACGCTGCGCTGCAACCGCTGCGGTCGCCCGATGTGCACGCGCTGCGCCGTGCTGACGCCGGTCGGCTACCGCTGCAAGCAGTGTGTGCGCCAGCAGCAGGATACATTCTTCAACGCCCAGTTCTACGACTACCTGATCGCGGCGGGCGCGAGTGTGGTGATCAGCTTCGTCGCGGCGTTTTTCCTGTCGCGCATCGGGTTCTTCTACATCGCGTTCCTGGCGGCGCCTGCCGCGGGCGCGGCGATTGGCGGCGTGGTGCGGACGCTTACCGGCAAGCGGCGCGGGCGTTATACGGCGATGATCGTCGGCGCGGGCGTCGCGCTGGGCGCGCTGCCGCTGCTGATGTTCAACCCGCTGACCATCATCATTTATCTCTTCCTGGCGACCGGCACGGCAGCCGCGCAGTTCGGGCTGCGCCTGTAGCGGCACGACGACTCCGACACTTGAGGTAGATCGACGACGCTTATGCTGCAAGAACTGCGGATCAAAGACTTTGCGATTATCGACGAGCTGGTGCTCACGCTGATGCCCGGCTTCATGGTCATCACCGGCGAGACCGGCGCGGGCAAGTCCATTCTGGTGGATGCGGTCAATTTGCTGCTCGGCGAGCGGTCGGATACGTCCTTCGTGCGCGCTGGGGCGGATCGCGCCGTGATCGAGGGGCGGTTCCTGGTTCCCGGTCACACCCAGCCCGCGCTGCATGAGGTGCTCGAATCGGAAGGGCTGGAAGGCGATTCGCCCGACGAAGTGCTGCTGACGCGTGAAGTGCGCGCCAACGGGCGCAGCCAGTCACGCGTGAACGGCATCGCGTGCAGCCTGAACGCCTACCGCGAGGTGGGCGGCCTGCTGGTCGATATTCACGGGCAGGGCGAGCACCTGTCGCTGTTCAAGCCCTCGCAGCACCTTTACCTGCTCGACCGGTACGCCCACCTGGAAGACGATCGCGCTGCGCTGCGCGAGATGGTGCGCGAACTGAACGCGCTGCGGGCTGAGATCAACAGCCTGCTCACCGACGAAGAAGCACTCGCCCGACGGATCGACATGTTGCAGTACCAGATCCAGGAGATCGAAACGGCCTCCCCGCGCCCGGAAGAAGAGGAAGAACTGCGGCAGGAACGCACACGCATGGCGAACGCCGAAAAGATCGCGGAGCTGACGACCGAAGCAGAGTTCGCGCTCTCTGGCGATGTAGGCGAAGCGTCGGCGGTGGATTTGCTGGCGCAGGCCGCGATTGTGCTTTCGAAGTTGGCGAAGCTCGATCCCGCGCTGGAAGCCGATTACCAGTTGGCCGAGACGATCAGCATGCAGGCCGACGAGCTGGCCCGCACCATTCGCCAGTACCGCGAGAATCTCGAATTCGAGCCGCGCCGCCTGGATGACATCGAGGAACGGCTGGAAATTCTCAACCGTCTGAAGCGTAAATACGGCGGATCGATTGAGGCTGCGCTGGACCACGCCGAGCGTGCCCGCGCCGAACTGGACCAGATCACGCACAGCGAGCAGCGTCTGGCCGAACTGCGCGACGCGGAAGATCGCCTGCTGCACCGCATCGGCAAACACGCCGCGCAGTTGAGCGCGCACCGCCAGGAAGCGGGTGTGCGCATGACTGACGGCATCGTGCGCGAGCTGAACGATCTCAAGATGCAGGGCGCGCGCTTCGAGGTGCAAATCGCGCACGTCGAAGACCCGGACGGCTGTTACGTGAACGGGCAGCGGTTGGCGTTTGATGGGAACGGCATCGATCGCATTGAGTTTTACATGGCCGCCAACATCGGGGAGCCGCTGCGTCCGCTGGCGAAAGTCGCGTCCGGTGGTGAAGCGGCGCGCATCATGTTGGCGCTCAAGAGCGTGCTGTCCTACGCCGATCAGGTCCCGACCCTGATCTTCGACGAGATCGACCAGGGGATCGGCGGGCGCATCGGGACGGTGGTGGGCCAAAAGCTGTGGGGCCTGTCGGATACGCATCAGGTCCTGTGCGTGACGCACCTCGCGCAGTTGGCCGGGTTTGGCGACGCGCACTACAAGGTGAGCAAGCACGTCGAAAACGAGCGCACCGTGACGCGCGTCGAGCAGCTTGCCGATCAAGGCCGGGTAGATGAACTGGCCGAGATGCTCGGCGCGGAGACGACCGCCGCGCGCCAGAGCGCGTTCGACATCCTCATGCTGGCACGCCGCGCAAAAGAAGGCCGCCGCATCGAGACGGCCTGAGCACAATCGCGCCTACTCGACGGGCAGGGGCGGTCCCAGCAGTTCCATGCCGTGCGCCCGCCACAGATCGGGATCTTGCGGCGGCATGGCGTTCGCTTTCGTCACCTCGCGGAAGAATGCCTCCATTTGCCCGGCTGGGCTGAACACGATCAGCATCCTGCCGCGCTCCGCGCCGACGTGTGCCCACACGTGCGGAACCCGGCGCGGAGCGAACAGCGAATCCCCCGGCAGCAGGCGCATCCGTTCTTTGCCCACTTCGATCGCAAATTCCCCTTCCAGCGCGTAAAACCACTCGTCCTGCTCGTAGTGCAGGTGCCGCGCCGGACCGCCTTTGGCGTGAAATGTGTTTTCCAGGATGAACAGGCCGTTTTCGCCCGGCGTGCTGACCTTGAACTCGATCGTGCTGACGCCAAGTCCGCGATGCTCGCCGGAACGATCCTGCCCGGCGGCGACGCGGTAGATGGGTGGAAGCGGATCAGGGGCGGCGGTGGTGTCGTTCATGGCAAGTCCTCGATAGGGGCCGATCATGCGGTGTGTACTGTGATTATGGCATGGACCGCCGGGCGCGCGTTAACGAGACAAAAAAGGCGGGTTAGACACCCGCCCCTACAAAGCCTGCCTGTTCGTTTGTCTTCCCCTCTCCAACTTGGTTTGGAAAGGAACGTCACGCGGTCTAGATGCTAAAATCGTCCGCCGTTTCCGGCACGGTCGCTTTCTCCTGGTCGATCAGCGCGCGCTTGCGATCCAGGCCCCAGCGGAATCCCCCCAGCGATCCGTCCGTGCGCAGCACGCGGTGGCAAGGGATAATCAGCGCGACCTTGTTCGTGGCGCAGGCGTGGCCAACCGCGCGCACGGCCTTCGGCGAGCCGATGATCTCGGCCACTTCCGCATAGGTGCGCGTCGCGCCGTAGGGGATCTCGCGCAGCGCGTCCCACACGCGGCGCTGGAAGGCGGTCGCCTGCACGTCCACGGGTAGATCCAGCGGCGCGGGGTCGCCGTCCAGGTACTGCACGAGCGCATCCACCCATTCGTGCATCGACTCCCCATCGCGGTACAGCTCCGCGCGCGGGTACTCCTTCGCCAGTTCGGCTTCGAGCACCTCCGGCGAGTCGTCCAGCATCACGCTGCACACGCCGCGATCCGTCGCCGCGACCAGCAAATAACCGAGCGTGCTGGGGGTGATGGTATAGGTGATGGTCATGCCCTGTCCTCCTCGTTGGTAGTCGGTGGGTGTCATGCCGAGCACGCCGGGGTGCGCGCGGCTGCTGGAGTTATACCCTGCGCCGTAGATCGCGCGGGTGACGGAATCGCCGGACTTCAACTGCGTTTTGAAGCGCTCCACGCGGCGCGCGTCGGCGTACTGGCGCGGCGAGACGCCCATCAGCCGCTTGAAGACGCGCTGCAAGTGCGCCGGGCTGACCGCGACCTGCTCGCCCAGTTCTTCCAGGGTGGGGATCGCGTCCGTCGCCGCGTCGATCAGCGCGCAAACCTCGCGCACCATCTCCGCCTGGGAATCGACTTCGTCGGGGCGGCAGCGGCGGCACGGGCGGAAGCCCGCCCGTTCGGCGTCGGCATTGGTGTCGAAGAACTCGACGTTTTTGCGCATGGGCCGCCGGGCCGGGCACGACGGGCGGCAGTAGATGCCGGTGCTGTGCACGGCCACGACGAACAGGCCGTCGAAGTGCCGGTCGCGGTCCTCGAACGCCTGCCAGCGGACAGCCTCATCGAGCACGAGCGTTTGGGAGTGGTCGTCGCTGTGATTCATAGGGACTCCTGCGGTTCGTTAACATCCCGATCATACCGGGAAACGGGGGCCTCAGCACCCTGTTTTTTGCGCTCAATGTCGCCGCCGGGCAGGCTTGCGAACTTCTGCACAGACATGCCGCGCCCTGCCGGTTTTTGTTAGAGTCTGGTTGAGGGAACATGGGAGATGTTGTGATGACGAGCATGGTCACGTTACAGGATCAGTTGGATCGGATGACCGCGCCCGGCGATCTCGTACAGGTAGTAGACGCGGCGGAGCACAAGATCCGCTGCGTGGCGTGCGGGCATCGCTGCCTGCTCAAAGACGGACGCCGGGGCATCTGTAAAGTGCGCTACAACGACGGCGGCGTACTGCGCGTTCCGCAGGGCTACGTCGGCGCGCTGCAAATCGATCCCATCGAAAAGAAGCCGTTTTTCCACGTCACGCCCGGCGCGCAGGCGCTCAGCTTTGGCATGTTGGGCTGCGATTTCCGCTGCTCCTACTGCCAGAACTGGGAGATCTCGCAGACGCTGCGCGACGAAGCCGCCGGACGTGACTATATCCCCATCTCCGCGCGCGAACTGGTCGCGCTGGGGCGCAGTCGCGGCGCGCGCGCGGTGGCGAGCACGTACAACGAGCCGCTGATCACGAGTGAGTGGGCGGTGGAGGTCTTCAAGCAGGCGCGCGAGGCGGGCCTGATGACGCTGTACATCTCGAACGGCAACGGCACGCCGGAAGTGATCGAGTACCTGACGCCCTGGCTGGACGGGTACAAGATCGACCTGAAGACCATGAACGACAAGCACTACCGGCGCGAGTTGGGCGGTGTGCTGCAGCACGTGCTCGACACGATCAAGCGCGTGCACGAGGCGGGCATCTGGCTGGAAGTGCTGACGCTGGTGATCCCCGGCTTCAACGACAGCAGCGACGAGCTGTGGGACGCGGCTCGCTACATCCGCGGCGTCTCGCCGGACATCCCCTGGCACGTCACGGCCTTTCACCCCGACTACAAGATGATCGATCCGCCGCCGACGTCGGTCGATGCGCTGCGTCGCGCGTCGGAGATCGGGGCTGAGGCGGGCCTGAACTACGTCTACGCGGGCAATCTGCCGGGACGTGTCGATCCCTGGGAAGACACGGTATGCCCGTCCTGCCACACCCCCTTGATCCGGCGCTATGGTTACCTCATCCGCGAGAACAAGCTGGCGACGACCGGCGGGGTTTGCCCGCAGTGTGGCACGACGATTCCCGGCATCTGGCACTAGTATGCTTACATTGATCCCCATACCGGGTGGAAAGTTCAGACAGCGATGACGAAATCCATCATCCCGCGCTATAAGCTGATGCTGTTCTACGATCCGGTTCCGGCCCTTTCGGACCGCTACTATCAGTTTGTGATGAACGAGATGGTTCCCACGGCCCAGAACGGCGGCCTGTATATGTTCCGCGTCTTCCACACCGCGTGGGGGACCGATCAGCCGGTGCGGCAGGCGGAATTTGTGGCCGAGGATCTGGACTCGATCCGCGCGCTGCTCGACAGCGATGAGTGGCGCACGCTCGAAGAGAAGATGGAACAGTACTGCACCAACTATCACCGCAAAGTGGTCAAGTTCAGGCCAGGGTTCCAGTTGTGAAGGGCAGCGAACAGCGGTTAGCAGCTAGCCGTTAGCTCAAAAATAAGCCCGCATCGATTCGGTGAGCATCGATCCGTAGGGGCGATGCTTGCATCGCCCGTGTTTTTCGCCCCCATACCACATGCGCAGAGACGCGTAGGGGCGTATCGCAATACGCCCCTACACTCGTATCTGTGGTTGTGCGAGGGCAATTCATGAATTGCTCCTACGGGAAACGCGGTATTCCTAACTAATCACGCCCAGCTCGCGGCCCACGCGCCCGAAGATCTCGACGCCCTGGTCCAGATCCGCGCGGGTGTGCGTGGCGCTGTTCATCACGCGGATGCGCGCCTTGCCCATCGGCACGGTCGGGAAGCCGATCGCCATGGCAAACACGCCTTCCTCGAACAGCCGCTTGCTGAACGTCTGCGCCAGCGGGGCCTCGCCCAGCATCACCGGCACGATCGGCGTCTCGGTGTGGCCTGTGTCGAAGCCGAGCGCGTTCATCTGCTGCTTGAAATACTCCGCGTTCGACCACAGCCGGTCCACCAGTTCCGTGCTTGCCTCCAGCAGATCGACCGCCGCGAGGCAGGCCGCCGCATCGGGCACGGTCATCGCGCTGCTGAACAGGAAGGGCCGCCCGCGCTGGCGCAGCCAGTCCGTGACCACACGCCGCCCGGCGACCACGCCGCCCACCGCGCCGAAGGCCTTGCTCAGCGTGCCGATCTCCACGTCCACGCGGCCATGCAGCTTGAAGTGGTCCACGATGCCGCGACCGCCTTCGCCCAGCACGCCCTCGCCGTGCGCGTCATCGACCATCAGCAGGATGCCGTATTCCTCCGCCACCGCGCAGATCGCGGGCAGCGGTGCGATGTCGCCGTCCATACTGAACACGCCGTCGGTGATGATCAGGCGGCGTCCCGGTCGATCCTTCGCCGCTTCGATCTGGCGGCGCAGATCGTCTACGTCGCCGTGCGCGTAGCGGATGATCTCCGCGCGCGACAGGCGGCAGCCGTCGATGATGCTGGCATGGTTCAACTCGTCGGAGAAAATCAGGTCGTCCTTGCCGACCAGTGCCGGGATCGTCGCCAGGTTGGCCGTGAAGCCGCTCTGGAACGTGATTGTGGATTCCACGCGCTTGAACTCGGCCAGGCGTTCTTCCAGCTTCAGGTGGATGTCCATCGTTCCGGCGATGCTGCGCACCGCGCCCGGACCCAGGCCGTAGATGTCCATCGCCTGTTTGGCGGCGTCGATCAGCCGGGGATGGTTCGCCAGCCCCAGGTAGTTATTCGAGGAGAAATTCAGCACGCGCTTACCATCCACCGTCAGCCACGCGCCCTGCGGGCTGCTCAGCGAGCGGATGGTGTTGAACAGGCCCTTTTCTTTGAGGGCTGCGATCTCTTCATCGATCCAGGTCGTTTTTGCGTCGATCATCCAGGGTGCTCCTTGCTGCTATGCGCGGTCCTGCACCATGCTCATGTTGTTATTGTAGCATGGCTGGTCCGGCTGGGGGCGGCAACAAAACGGCCCGACTGCACGTAGAATAGGGCAGCGCGATGTGATAACGAGGGGAGAGTTTCTCATGACTGGTGCACCGGATGCGATTGTGCCGGGCCTGTACGGGCTGGTCGGCGGTGCGGTGAACGTGTACGTATTGGACGGCGGAGATGCGGGGCTGATCGTGTTCGACGCGGGACTGCCGCGCGGTCAGAACGCGATCCTCGACCTCGTGCGCCGCCTGGGGCGTGTGCCGCAGGACGTCAAGCATATCCTGATCACGCATGGCGACATCGATCACATCGGCGGGCTGAAAGGGCTGCACGCCGCGACAGGCGCGCCCATCACTGCCAGCGCTGCCTCACGCGAGTACATCGAGCAGCCCCGGAACCCGCCCCACGTCCCGCTGCCGATGACGGTGCTGGCCGGGCTGCTGGCGCATACCGTGCGCGGCACGGCCCCCGTTGCGAAAGAAGTCCGCGACGGCGACGTGCTCGATCTAGCGGGCGGCCTCCGCGTGATCGCCACGCCGGGCCATACCGCCGATCACATCAGCTACTTCTGGGAGCGGGAGCGTGTGCTCATCGCCGGGGATGCGCTCAATACGCTGGGCGAAGGCTTACGCTCGACGCAGCCGCGCATCACCTGGAACATGCAGGCCGCGTACCAGAGCATCGAGCGCCTGCTGGCGCTGGAGCCTGCGGTCATTTGCTGCGGGCACGGGCAGGTGTGGCGCGCGTCGGAGGATACCGGGCGGCTGGCAGCGCTGCGCGCGCAGATACGCGGCGATCAGGAGAAGTAGTACACTTCGCGGTAGGGCAGCGCGCGCTCCGAGTCGGACAGGCGCGTGCCGTTCGAAGACAGGCTGTCTTCCTCGATGTCAAGCACGCTGTCCAGCCCCACCAGGGCGAACAGCGTCTTGACGCGATCCGAGGGGTTGGCAATGGTCAGCGTGCCCGCGACGCGCTCGACTTGCTTGTAGAGCGTCACCAGCGCGCGCAGCCCGGCGCTGTTCATGTAGTCCACGCCGCTGAGATCGAGCACGAGGTTATGGTGCCCGGCTGAGATCGCCGTTTCGAGCGATTCGACCAGCCGGGCCGCGTTCTCGTCGTTGATGCGCCCGATAATCTCGAAATACTGAGGGCGGTTTCCGTTACGGGTTGAGTCTACCATTGCCATTTCCATTCCAATCACCAACTTCTGGCCGTGCTGCTGTGTGTCTGCGTCTTACTTGGCGAAGTCCTCATCCAGAAAGACGCGCACCCCGATGATCAGGACCAGCGCACCGACAAACGAGACCAGGATCGCGCCGCAGAGTCCGTACGCCCCTGCGCGACCCAGGAACAAACCACCTACGAAAAATCCCGCCATGCCTAGCAGTACGTTGCCGATCGGGTTGTAGCCGCGCCCACGGATCACCCATCCGGCCAGATAGCCTGCCGTACCGCCGACCAGAAGCACCCACAACAGCTGGAAACACCCGCAAAATCCCAGGTGAAACATCACCCATTCCTCTTTGCATAGAAGGAACACTATCCTTCTATACGCAAATAGGGCCCAGGCTGTTGCTAAAAGTGTATCGGTTAATTCTAAAGATTGGGGGATATATTGATGAATAATTGCTGAAATTTTTTGACGCGCGGACTTACTGAGATACGCCCGCGATCAGCAAATCGAGCGCCAGCACGCCATCGACCTTGCCGGTTTTGATGCCCAGATCCGTTTCGAGCAAGATGTGATAGATGCGTTCCAACTGCGCCAGCGTGAACGAGCGCACCTGCGTCGCCAGCTTTTCGCCCACGTACGGGTGCACGCCGATGGCCGCGCCGATCTGGTTGGGCGCGCCGCCGTCGTTGAGAAACTCGCGCGCTTGCAGCAGCAGCCGGAACTGCCGCACGATCATGCCGAACAGGCGCAGCGGCTCGTCGTCTTCCAGCAGGCGGTGCAGCAGCCGCGCCGCGGTCGCGCCGTCGCGCCGTCCCAGCGCGTCCACCATCTCGAACACGTCCGCCTCGGCCACGTAGGGCGTCAGCAGCGCCACGTCCGCCTGGGTGATCGCGCGCTCGTGGTTGACGTACGCGGCCAGCTTCGCCAGTTCGCTGTCTGCGGCGCGCAGATCGGTCCCGACCACCTGCGCCAGCGCCGCGGCGGCGGCAGGCTCGATGCCCGTATCATACTCGTTTTGCGACTGCTGCACGATCCAACGGGACGGATCGCGCGGGGGATTGAACGCCTTGTGAAAGCCACCGGGCGCGGTCATCGCCAGCTTGAGCACGGCGTTTTGCGCGGAAAGTGTATCCGGCTCCACGAATACGACGCGCGCAAAGTCGGGCAGGTCCGGCAGGCCCTCGACCAGCGCCGTGACCTCGGCTTTGGCGGTTTTGCCGCCGCCCTTCCGCCCCAGCCACGTCAGCATGCCCTCGACGATCACCAGCCGTTTGTCGGCCAGGAACGGCATCGCGCTTGCCGCCGAGAATACCCCCGCGGCGGTGGCCTGCTTGCCGTCCATGACGCTCGTGTTCAGCTCGGCCATCGACGGATCGCCCATTTGCTCGCGCAGCGAATGCACCGCCGCGCGCAGACTGAACTCGTCCGAGCCGTGGAAAACGTAGAAGGTTGGGGGGCGTTTCGCCATGAACGTGATTTCCTGGTCAGTACGTGTTTTCGTAGGGGCGGGTTTAAAACCCGCCCGGTTTTTGCTGGTTTGGCTTGTTCCCTTCCCGCCACTTATGCAGGAAAGAAAACCGGGCGTAGCAAGCCCCGCCCCTACGGATTGTGATTGTGTCTGTCTCCCCTCTCCAATCAAGTTGGAGAGGGGCCGGGGGTGAGGTGACTTCTACCCCGCGCGGGTGCGCACGAAATGCACCGTCATGCGCTGTCCGCCGAGCGGCATCGGGAATTCCGAGCGGCTGATCTCGGTCACTTCCAGGTTGCCGGGATCGCCCAGTGTGGTGAAATGCTGCTGGAGCGACAGGCCGAGCGGCTGCGCGACCACCAGCGACAGCATGGTCAGCAGCACCACGGAGGGCAGCCGCGCGATGCGGTCGGCCAGGCCGGGTTTGGCCCCGGCGGTCCCGGCCATCGCCGCGAAGCTGGTCAGCAGCCCGGCGGTCACCAGTCCCGTGCCGCAGTTAGGATGGATCGCCAGCCCGTGCTCGCCGCCGCGCATACGGTTCAGCGCTTCGTTCACCGCCGATTCGACCTCGTTGGTGGCGACGTTGCCATACAGGTAAAAGCCGCGCGCGGTGGAGCGGCCCGCCATGCTCAGATTCTTCACTTTGCGGCTGAGGACGTGAATGGTGGCGTGCTCCAGGCCGTGATTGCGGCGCACGCGGCGGATCACCGGAGCGTTCAGCACCGGGGTAGCTAACAGTGACATATACTCGATCATCGTGACTTCCTGTAAACACTCATCTCGACCGGCATGTGCCGGGGATCGTGCGATGGAATCGACCTACTTCGCCGCCGCACCGGGCAGCGGAACCGGCAGCGCAATCACGACCAGACGGTGCGTGTTGCTCTCGTAAGGCCAGCATGTAATGAGCGTAACACGTTCGTCATCGGTCGGCAATATCCACCGCGCGTTGGCCTGCCGCGCCTCAACCGGCTGCCCTTCTTCGGCCAGGACCATCGTCTGCGCGACCTGATACCAGTAGCGCCGCCCACCCGAATCCAGCCGGATCAGATCGCCGGGCTGGAGCTTGACCAGATCGCGGAACACTTCGCCGTCGGCGTTGTGGTGGCCGTTGAGCACCACGTTGTCCGGCTCGCCCAGCGATCCGGCCTGCCAGCCAACCGCGTGATAGGTCGGCACGTCCCACTGGGCGAACGTCTCCCCGCCGATCTGCACGAGGTGCTGGCCGACCGGCACGACCGGCGCGTCCAGCCGGATCGCGTCGATCACGATGCGATCCGGCACGGCGGGCGGGCGCGGCGTGGGCGACTCCTCCGGCGTGGGAGAAACGGTCGGCGTATCGGGGATCGCGGCGGTGGCCGCGTCCGGCGCGGGCGATCCTGGCGGCGGGGTGGGCGTGGCCGTATCGTTGACGGGCAGCATCACCAGCGCGGCATCGTCCGCGGGTAGCGGCGGCGGCGCGACCAGCGTGCCCAGGCTGCCCGGCGACGGCGTGGGCGGCGGGGTATGCAGGCCGGGCGGCAGCAGCACTGCCTCGTCGGGCTGCACGACCCACCACACCAGCCCGATCAGGCCCGTGCCCAGACACAGCAGCCCCAGCGCGGCGATCGTGATGCCAAGCGCCGCCGCCCGGTCGAGATTACGCACTCTGGTGGCCGTCGTGCAGGATCGCCGCCAGGATCGCGTGCGAATCGGCCATCGAGTCGAACGCATAGGTTGGGCTGTAGCTGCGCAGTTCTTCGGTGGTATACGATGGTCCCGTGCCGACCGCCAGCGTGCGCGCCCCGATGCTCCCCGCGCAGGCGATGTCCATCGGTGTGTCGCCCACGACGATCACGCCTTCCGGTGCGAAGTGCGCGCCCGTGAGTTCCTCGGCACGTTTGAGCGCTAGCGGCGGCAGCATCGAGCGTTCCCAGCCCTCCGAGCCGAACGCGCCGACGGAGAAATCTGCCGGATCGTAGTGCGCGGAGACGAGCTTCTCGCGCACGATCTCGGACATGTTGCCCGTTACCAGCCCGATCACCACGTCGGGATTGGCGGCCAGCGCGTTCACCACGTCCGGTGCGCCGGGGCACGGCTCCAGTGGACCTTCCGCCAGCATATCCGCGATGTGGCGCGCAAGACAGGTATTGAAGGCGGGGATCTTCGGGGTGATGTCGTCCGCCGTAATGCCTGCATCCGCCAGCGCCGCGATCAGGATCTGCCAATCGGTCATCCCGGAAAAAGTTACGCCATCCATCTTACCGAAGGTTCCGAAGATCTCCAGCGAGGCCCGCTTGAGCGCAGTCAGGCCGCGCCCCCAGGGTTTGATCAGCGTGCCGTCGATATCAAACAGGACAAGAATAGAAGGTGGTTGCATGAGATTTTGCGCCTTTGTGCGATAGGGCGTGCCGAATCAGCGTTTGCCGCCTGAGGTCGCGGAAACACGCCGAGTATAACATGGCGGCGGCGCGCTGCCTGCCCGTATCGGGGATAAAAAGCGGGGCGATCTCGTCCTGAGATCCGCCCCGCCTGCCTGCCGTCTGGTGTTTCCGTGTCTTTAAGACCAGTTCGTGAACTGCCCTTACACCTCGCGCAGTTTGCCCTTGGTGCTGGGCACGCCGGATCGGCGCGGATCGTGCGCGACGGCCATCGACAGCGCGCGGCCCAGCGCCTTGAACAGCGCCTCGGACTTGTGATGATCGTCGCGGCCATAGAGCACGGCGGCGTGCAGATTCATGCGCCCGTGCACTGCGATCGACTCGAAGACGTGCTGCACCAGTGAGGTGGGCATCTGGCCCATCATCGGCGTGGTGAACTCGCCCTCGAAGACGGTATAGGGCCGCCCGCTGAGGTCCACGACCACGCGCGCCAGCGCTTCATCCATCGGCACGTAGGCGTAGCCCATGCGCGTGATGCCTTTGCGCTCGCCCAGCGCCTCATCGAGCGCGCGGCCCAGGCAGATCCCCACGTCCTCGATGGTGTGATGCGCGTCGATGTGCAGATCCCCGGTGGCTTTCACGTTCAGGTCGAACAGGCCGTGATGCGCGACGTGGTGCAGCATGTGGTCGAGGAAGCCCACGCCGGTATCGATCTGCACTTCACCGCTGCCGTCCAGGTTCAGCGCCAGCTCGATCTGCGTTTCGTTCGTATTGCGGGTGATGGTGGCGATTCGGTTGCGCATCATGCCCCCTCCCCGATGTCGCGCAGCGCTGCCAGCAGGCGATCCGTCTGTTCCGGCAGGCCGACGCTGATGCGGATGTGGTCGCTCAGGCCGCGCGAGTTGTAGTAGCGGACCAGGATGCCGCGCTGTTCCAGCGCCGCGCGCAGATCCGCCGCCTCCATGCCCGTCACGCGGCACAGGATGAAATTGCTGCGGCTGGGATATGGCTGCAAAAACGGTACGTCCGCCAGCGCGCGTGCCAGGCGCTCGCGCTCCTCGATCAGCAGCGCGACGTTGCCCAGCAGCTCCGGCACGTCGAGCAGCGAGGCCCGCGCCGCGAGATCCGCCGCCACGTTGAGGTTGTACGGCTGCTTGATCTTCCACAGGTGCGCCATCAGGTCGAGCGGGAAGATGCCATACCCGACGCGCAGCCCGGCCAATCCGGCCCACTTGCTGAAGGTGCGCAGCACGATCAGGTTTTCAAGCTGCGGGACGCGCGGCGCGGCGCTCTCTACCCCGCTGAACTCGATGTACGCCTCGTCCAGCACCACGACCACCGGCAGCGCCAGCAGGCGATCCAGCACGTCGGGCGGGATCAGGCTGCCGTCGGGGTTATTGGGCGAGCACAGGAACAACAGCTTGGGGGCGTGCTCGCGCACCGCCGCTTCGATGCCGTCCACGTCCAGCGAAAAGTCCGCCCGGCGCGGCACGTCGATTACGCGGGCGTGCGCCAGCGCCGCGTCGAAGGGATACATGCCGAAGGACGGCGGGCAGTTGACGATGGCGTCGCCTGGCTCGATGAACAGTTCCAGCGTGCGCGTGATCAGTTCGTCCGCGCCCGCGCCGACCAGGATGTGCCCGGCATCGACGCCCACATACTCGCTGAGCAGGGCGCGCAGCTTGCTCGATGTGGGATCGGGGTAGATGTTCACGTCCTCGATCACGGCCAGCGCTGCCAGCGCGCTCGGCGCGGGGCCGTAGGGGTTCTCGTTGGCGTCCAGCTTGACGATCTCGCACGGGGCGAGGCCCAGCCGCTCTCCGAACATTTCCAGCGACGACGTGGGCGTATAGGCCGCCATCGCCGCGATGTCAGGCCGGATGCGTACCGCCTGACGGGTCAGTTCGCTCATGAATTATGCTCTCCTCAACCGCGCTTCGGCGGCGGCGGCGTGCGCGGTCAGCGCTTCGGCGCGCGCCAGCACGGCGGCAATTTCGCTCAGGGACTGCGCCGCGGCGGCGTCCAGCCCGATCACGCTGGTGATCTTCACGAAGTCGAGCACGTTCAGCGGCGAGGCATAGCGCGCCGTGCCGCCGGTCGGCATGACGTGGCTCGGCCCCGCGACGTAATCACCCAACACCTCGAACGAGCTTTCGCCCAGGAAGATGCCGCCCGCGTTGCGGATCTGGCCGATCCACTGCCACGGCTCGTTGACCAGCAGGCACAGGTGCTCTGCTGCGTAGATGTTGGCAACTTCGAGCGCCTGCGGCAAATCGCGCACGATGACCGCGCCGCTGCGGTTGACCATCGCCTGCGCGATGATCTCGGACCGGCTGAGGTCCTCGATCTGCTTGCCGACCTCGACCGCGACGCGCTCGGCCAGATCGCGGCTGGGCGTGACCAGGATCGCGGAGGCCAGCACGTCGTGCTCGGCCTGCGCCAGCAGATCGGCGGCGGCCAGCGCCGGATCGGCGTCGGCATCCGCGATGACCATCGTCTCGGTCGGCCCCGGTAGCCCGTCGATGCCCACGTCGCCAAACACCTGCTGCTTGGCGAGCGTGGTGAACAGGTTGCCCGGCCCCACGATCTTCGCCACGCGCGGCACGCTCTCGGTCCCGTACGCCATCGCCGCGATCGCCTGCGCGCCCCCGGCGCGGTAGATGCGCGTGATGCCGCACACCGCCGCCGCCGCGAGGATCACGTCCGGCACGCGCCCGTCGGGGCGACCGGGCGGCGTGCACACCACGATCTCTTTGACGCCCGCCACCTGCGCGGGGATGACGCTCATCAGCAGCGACGAGGGCAGCGGCGCGGTCCCGCCCGCCACGTACACGCCGACCGAATCGACCGGGCGCACGAGCTGCCCCAGCGATCCTTCCGGCGTGGCGTCGATCCAGCCGTGCACCGGCTGCTTGCGGTGAAATTCCCCGATGCGTTCGGCGGCCAGCATCAGCGCGTCCCAGACCTCGTCCGGCACGGCGTCCACCGCGCGCTGAATGTCGTCCTGCGGCACGGCGACCGCGTCCAGCGTTACGCCGTCGATGCGCGCCGCCCAGTCGATCAGCGCCGCATCGCCGTCGGCGCGCACGCTGCGGATGATCTGCCGCACGGCTTCTTCGGGCGTGGTCGGCCCGCCGAACAGGGTTGCGAGACTGTCGTTCAACCACGCGGGCACGCTGACCTCGCGCAGTGAGTGGCGCGCGAGGATCGATCCTCTGGCGTCTTCCAGGTCCAGAATGCGCAGCAGCGAGGCCTCGTCGCTCATGAGATGGATTCCTCCGGGGTGGAGAGGATCGCCAGCAGGCGTTGGTAGCGCTGCGGCTGCTCCTCGAAGATATAGGTGATCGGCGTGACGACCACCCCGCTGCCGCCGATGGCGCGGAGCTGGTTGATCACGCTGTACAGCTTGGTGCTGTGAGTGACCAGATTGATCGCCCACCAGTTTTCGGATCCGTCGCGTGTGACCATCGGGGAGACGGTCGGCCCTTGCAGCCCGCCGAGGTCCGGCTGGCCGAAGATCGCGGCGCGCAGCTCGTCGATGCTGTTGGCGCGCATGTTGGCGAACAGCATGTACTGCCCGCGCCCGCGCATGTGCGCCTCGATCGATTCGAGGATCTGCCGCGTGGCGACCAGTAAATCTTCGCGCTCGGCCAGGGCCGCGCGGTTGCCGATCATCACCGCCTGCGACTCGACCAGCGTGCCGTCGTCCAGCGGGCGCAGGCGATTTTCGCGCAGCGTCGTGCCGGTACTGGTGATGTCCACGATGAAGTCGGCGTAACCGACCGTGATCGCGGATTCCAGCGCGCCGTCGGCCAGCACGGTGCGCACGTTTTCCACGCCGTTGTCGGCCAGGAACTTGCCGGTGAGATAGGTGTACTTGGTTGCCACGCGCAGGGGCTTTTCGCCCGCCTTGCGCACCAGCCCCTCGACGGTGGTCACGCCCCATTCTTCCGGCACGGCCACCACCAGCGAGCACCCGCCGTAGCCCAGCGCCTCGTGAATGATGATCACCGCGTCACGGTTGCCGTTGAGCGTTT
>NZ_DAISHJ010000044.1:34254-35270 GCF_036822615.1 Aggregatilinea sp.
CAGCGCGTCGTAGCCGGTGATACCCAGGTCTACGTCGCCCGCCGCGACGCTGGCGGGGATGTCGCGCGCGCGCTGGAACAGTACCAGCACGTCGGGCAGGGCGGGCAGCGTGGCGGTGTACTGGCGCGGATTGGTTTTATTGACGCGCAGCCCGCATTCGGCCAGGAAGTCGAGCGTCTCTTCTTCCATGCGGCCTTTGCTGGGCAGTGCGATGCGAATCTGTTGGCCCACTGGTGTTTCCTCCTGCATTCGCGTAATAAAAAACGCCTCCCGGCGGACCGGAAGGCGTTTGCAAGCTCTGGTGTGCTGTGGTTCAGGCACACGCGCGACTCACCACCGGGCCGTCAGCCGGGCGTGATGCCATGATGATGCGCGTGAAATTGAGCCTGTGTGTTCATGGTGTTGAGTATAGCCACCGCGCCGGGGCATGTCAACGAGTTATTTTCCTCGAACGTCCCCGCTGCGTGAGTGTGCCTGTTTTGACGCTCGCTGCCATATCCGCTATGATACTCGAACTAGAACGTAAGTTCTGTTATTTGGCGTGTGCGCATCACTATACGGAGGAACTGGTGTCAGAGATCAAAAGGATTCCCACCCCCTACAGTTACTCGTCCGCGGTGGTTGCCGGAGACTACGTGTTCCTCGGCCTGCACCGTGGATTTGGGGACAGTTTTTCGGATCAGATCGAGGATGCGCTCGCCAATATAACCAGGACGCTTGCGGAACTGAACCTCACGTTAGAGAACCTCGTCAAGATCCAGGTGTGGCTCAAGCACGTCAGTGATTTGCCCGAAATGGAACGTCGTTTCCACAGTCATTTCGAACAGGACCGCTTTCCGGCGCGGATGACATCAACCACCGAGTTCATTGACGCCGATTGTCTTGTGATGCTTGAAGGCGTTGCCTACATCACGCGTTAGGTTATCTATCGAAAGAAACCGTCAGTCGCGGTGGTGTACGATTCACCTCACCCCTTAACCCCCGGCCCCTGGCCCCTCTCCAATCCGATTGGAGAG
>NZ_DAISHJ010000045.1:0-35041 GCF_036822615.1 Aggregatilinea sp.
CCACGGCTGGACGCGCCGGAGGAAGCGCGGCGCTCCCCGAAGGGGCTGCCGCCCGTGCTGCCGGGGGCGCGGCTGCCCGCGCCGGAATCCGATCCGGTGAAGGGACCGCGCTGCGGCGCAGCAGGCTTTTCGTCTTCTTTGTCTTTTTTGCCGAAGGGGGATGAAAAACGACCGGTCAGGCCGCCCGATTTTTTGTCGTCGTCGGGCCTGGCGGACGAGCGCCCGGAAGACGCGGGCCTTTTGCCTCTATCGCCCTTGTCGTCCTTATCGTCCCGGCGCACCATGCCCGACAGCGCGCCCAAGCGCCCGCCGCCGGGATCGGACTTCTCCGATTTGGCGTTTTTATCGTCACCGCCGCGCGCGCCAACCGGAAAACGACGCCCACCGCCCGACTCTTTCCCGGCGTCCTTGTCCTTTTCCTTGTCGCCACGTCCGCTGAACGGAAACCGCCGCCCGCCCGAGTCGTCCTGCTCCGGCTTCGCATCACGCGAAGGCTGGCGCGTCGGGGGCTTTTTCTGTTCGTCGTTGTCGTCCCGCTTACGAAATCGATCCATCGTACCGTTACACCTGTAAAACTCTGACTTGTGGGAAGTGGGCGTTGCTATGAATGACTACGCAGCACACGCTCTCATTGTCGCAAACTAAAACACCACCGTCCAGGTAACGGTGATCCCAATTATACCATATTAGAACATATGGTCTACCTTTTTTTCGAGGCGAATCGCGCCGGGCGTGCCGCCTCAAGCCTGCGGGTCGAGGGTCGAATAGCAGGCCCCTCACCGACACTTGAGGACCTAGCATATAACATAAACGGGGAGAACACCAAGCCATCCGGCGCCCTCCCCGTTGATGTTGGTGCCGCTCCGCGCGGCGCTAGTCGTCCACGCCGTTGGCTTTGATCACCGAACGGTAGTACGCCGCGCTGTCTTTGGGGATGCGCTGGCAGGTTTCGTAGTCCACATATGTAATGCCGAAGCGCTTGCTGTAGCCCATCGACCACTCGAAGTTGTCCATCAGGCTCCACACGAAATAACCACGCAGCGGTACGCCCTGCTCGATCGCGGCAGCGCAGGCGCGCAGATGCTCGCGCAGGTACTCCACGCGGCGCGGATCGTGTACCTGCCCGCCCGTCACCTCGTCGTCGAAAGCCGCGCCGTTTTCGGTGACGTAGAGCGCCTTGGGGTGATAGTCCTTATGCAGCCGCACCAGCAGATCGCTCAGCCCTTGCGGGAAGATCTCCCAGCCCATCGCGGTGCGCTCCGGCGACCAGTCCGGCCCCGCGCCCACCAGATGCCGCGTGTAATAGTTCAGGCCGATGAAGTCCACCGGCGCGCTGATCAGGTCCATGTCGCCCGGCTCGATTTGCAGCGCGGAGAATTCGGGCGTCTCCATCAATTCTTCGGGATAGGTGCCGTTCACCACCGGCTCGATGAACCAGCGATTGCCCCAGGCATCCTTCAGGCGCGCCTCGGCCAGCAGCTCGGGATCGTCGCTGGTCGTGTAGATCGGCCCGAAGTTGAACACAATTCCCACCTGCGCGTCTGGCCCGGCATTCTCGCGCAGCACCGGGACCGCCGCCCCGTGCGCCAGCAGCGCGTGATGGGCGGTCAGCACCGCCAGTTTGCGATCGGTCAGGCCCGGCGCGTGGACGCCTTCGGCGTGCCCGACATAGGTAAAGACATACGGCTCGTTGTGCGTCGTCCAGTGCTTCACGCGGTCGCCCAGTCGGCGCGACACGATGTCCGCGTAGTGCGTGAACTGCTCGACGATCGCGCGCGACGCCCACCCGCCCTGCTCGTCCTGTAGCGCCTGCGGCAGGTCCCAGTGGTAAAGTGTGGCGAACGGCGTGATATTCGCCGCCAGCAGCGCATCGACCAGCCGGTCATAAAAATCCAGCCCCGCTTCATTGACCGGGCCTTGACCCTGGGGCAAAATGCGCGGCCACGCGATCGAAAACCGGTACGCATCCAGCCCAAGATCCTGCATCAGCGCGATATCTTCGGGATAGCGGTGATAATGGTCCGCGGCGACGTCGCCGGTATCGCTGTTTTCGACCTTGCCGGGCGTATGCGAGAAGCGATCCCAGATCGATTCGCCGCGTCCGTCCTCATTCGCCGCGCCTTCAATTTGGTACGAGGCCGTCGCCGCGCCCCAAAGGAAATTTGGAGGAAATTCTAAGTGCGCCACAACGAGTGTCCTTTCATAAACGGGCAGGTGTTTTAGCTGCCGCAAGTATACCAGATCCGCCCATACGACGGGGAAAGATCCCCTCGTTCCAGAACACGCAGTTGACTTTAAAACTGATCAGTTTTATTCTGTACTATGCAGTTCTATGAAGGAGAAATCCCATGCCCCGAGGCCGCTACCAGCAGAAGCAGTGGGAGGTCCGCGAACAGGCCATTCTCGACGCGCTGGAGACGCTTTCCGCCGAGCGCGGATTCAACACCGTCACGATGGACGATCTGGCAGCGTCGGTCGGCATCTCCAAGGCGACGCTCTACCAGCACTTTCCCAGCAAAGACGAGATGGTGTCGCGCCTGCTGGCCCAGCACGAAGACCGCTTCCTGAGCTGGCTGGACGACATCAGCGGCGAGCCGGTCCTGGCCCGGTTGAGCCGCATCATGCGCTATTTGCTGGAAGGGCACGTCAAGCCGCTGCAAGGGCCGCCCGGCGTCGAGATCGAAAACATCATGGCCGTCTTCGAGCGCGATCCCGACCTGATTGCCCGCCACGACGACATCCTGAAGCGGCTGGCGGCCATCATCGAGCAGGGGCAGTCGGACGGCGCGATCACTCCACTGCTGACGCCGGACGCGATCATCGCCGCCATGTTCGCGCTCAGCAAGCTCTCGGATGGCATCGGGTCCGGCCATGCTTCCATCGATCAAATCGTTCTGCTGTTCGAGCGCGCAGTTCGCGCGCCATAAGTTTGTACACCCATGTCACCAATCAGGAGGAAATAGAGGTCTATGCGTGAATCGACGGTCGAGCATCGCCCGCAGCAGGATCATCTGAGCGAGAGGCATAACCGGCGGCGCTGGTACGCGCTGCTGATTTTGAGCCTGAGCCTCATGCTCGTCATCATCGACGGGACGATCGTCAACATTGCGATCCCCTCGATTCAATCGACCTTCGACTCCAGCATCCGGGACGTCGAATGGGTCAACTCGATTTACTCGCTGTTTTACGCCGCGACCCTGATCCTGTGGGGCAAAATCGGGGACCAGTACGGGCGGCGGCTGTTGTTCGTCGCCGGGCTGCTGCTGTTCGGGGTCGGGTCGGCGCTCGTCGGCGCATCGAGCAGCATCGGCATGCTGATCGCCATGCGCGCGATTCAGGGCCTCGGCGCGGCGGTCCTCAGCCCCAGCACGCTGTCGATTATCACCACGACCTTCAAAGACAAAGAGCGCGGCATTGCCTTCGGCATCTGGGGCGCGACGGCGGGCGTCGCGGCGGCGCTCGGCCCGCTGCTGGGCGGGTGGATCATCACCAACGCCGCCAAATGGGAATGGACGACCTCCATCACGCCGGATTCGTGGCGGTGGGCGTTTTTCATCAACATCCCGATCGTCGCCGCCGCGCTGGTGGGCAGCTTCTGGGCGATCCGCGAATCGCGCGACGAGCACGCTTCGCACCGGCTCGACGTGGCGGGATCGCTGCTCGGCGGGCTGGGCCTGGGCGGCATCGTCTTCGGGCTGATCGAGGGCGAAAATTACGGCTGGTGGTCGCCTAAAGGCCAGTTCGCCATCGGCAGTTGGGAATGGCCGCTCGACAGCCTCTCGATCGTCCCGCTGTCCCTCATCGGCGGCGCGATCCTGCTGGCGATCTTCGTGTGGTACGAGCTGCGCCTGGAACGCACCGACCGCGAGCCGCTGTTCGAGTTTAGCCTGCTGCGCTATGCCAGCTTCCGCTTCGGCATGCTGACCGGGCTGATCGTGAATCTGGGCGAGCTGGGCATCCTGTTCGCGCTGTCGATCTTCCTGCAAAGTGTGAAGGGCCTGAGCGCGTTCGATACGGGCGTGGCGCTGGTCCCGCTGGCGCTGGCCTCGCTGATCGCCGCGCCGATGGCCGGATCGTTCTCATCCAGGATCGGCCCCAAGTGGATCGTCACGGCGGGCATGACGTTTGAGGCCGCGTCGCTGTTCTGGATGAGCCGCATCATCTCGCCGGACGTCTCGGTCAACACGCTGGCCGTGCCGCTGGCGGTTTACGGCCTGGGGCTGGGACTGGCGATCGCGCAGCTTACCAGCCTGACCCTGTTCGACATCCCCGGCCCCAAATCGGGCATCGCGGCGGGCGCGAACAGCACCATCCGGCAGGTGGGCGCGGCACTGGGTATCGCCATCATCGGCACCGTGCTGAGTTCGACGCAGATCGACTCGGCGGATCAGGGGCTGCGCAGCAGCGAGCTGCTGTCGTCGCCGCCGTTCGTCGCCATGCGCGATCAGATTCTGGTCGCGCTGCACAGCGATGAAGGCATGAACCAGCAGGACATGATCGCCATGACGTCCGGCTCGGCAGGGGAAAGCGGCATGCCTGCTGGCGGGACGGAAGGCCAGCCGCCCGCCGGAGTCATGGGGCAGGCGCAGGCCACCGAAACGCCCGCCGATCAGGCGGGAGACGCCATGCCGGCTGACGCAGCACAGGGAATGCCGGAAGGCGCGAGTATGGGTCAGGGTGGTTCCCCGGTGGGCGATCCGGGGCAGGAAATCAAGACGATCTTCTTCGACGCCCTGTCCGACGCCACCGCCAACAGCGCGCTCACCGCGTCGATCTTCGTGGCGCTGGGGGCGATCAGCTCGCTGCTGCTGCCCAACCGCCGCGACGACGAAGCACCCGACGCAGCCTGACGACGCCATACCTCAATACGCCCCGGTGCGGGGTGCAGGGTGAGTCATCGCCCGCGCCGCGAGGGGGACCGGGGCGACATTTCCACCAGGATCAATGCTGGATGATCACGTCGCAGGGGGCTTGCGCAGCACCGCTGCGCAAAATCAGCCGCAGCCGCAGCACATAGTAGCCGCGCGCGTACCCGTTCAGGCTCACCGAACCGGCCAGCACGTCGTTTTCGATGGGCGCTTCCGGCACGCTCTGGTTCGCGGGTGTATCACGCACGATCGTCCACGAGCGCGGGATCGCCTGCGGATCGTAGGCGCGGCCCAGGTAGCCCAGCTCGACCACGTAGCTCCACAGGTCGGCGTGTTTGGCCGTGCCGTACACCGCGAACGTCTCGCCTACTTTGTCGAAGCTCACCAGATTGAGGATCTGCGCGCCGGGGTTGGTGCAGGCGCGGTAGAGGCCGTTCGATCCGGGCGTCGGCGGCACGGCGGTCGGTTCCTCCGCGAACCACCCTTCCACCCGGTTGATGAACGCGTGGCTCTCTCCCGGCTCGATCGCCATATACACGATCGCCGCCAGATTCAGCGCCAGCAGCATCGACAGGACCATGATCAGCCCCGAATACGGCGTGCGCCCCAGGCCCACCAGGGTCGTCCAGGTCGGCTCGTACTGCTGGAGCCGCAGCCCGCGCATCCAGCCGGGGATCGGCGGCGCAGCCTGCGACGCAGCGAAGTATTCCGCCTGCCGCGCGCTTTGCGCAGTCGCCTGCTGCCACCAGGGGCGGTTGGGATCGTACGGTGCAGCGCCGTCGTGAGCGCCGCTGCCAGGCGCAGGGCGGGGCTTATGTGGCGCGTGCGGCCAGCGCACCCGGTCATATTCGCGGCGCAGGCTGCCCTGGCGCAGCACGTCGTAGGCTTCGTTGATGAGCTGAAACTGGTTGGTCGCCCAGTCGCGCCGGTCGGGATGCCGGTCGGGGTGCACTTCGAGCGCGCGCTGGCGGAACGCGCGCCGGATCTCCTCGGTGGAGGCGCTGGGACTGACGCCAAGGATCACGTAGTAATCCCGGGCCGGGTTGTAGACGATCTTGCGGCGCATGCGCCCTCCGCGCCCGGGACTTACCGGCGACCGTAGCGCTGCTCGGCGTCAGCGAAGTCGTTGGGATCGACCTCAAGGGTCACCGCGCCGCACTCGCGGCAGATACGCGCGTTGACCGGAATCAGCCGCCGGAAGGGGCGCAGCAGTCGCCCGATGCGAGACAGCTTGAGCGATCGCGGGGCAAGCTCAAGCTGCCGGAACTTGTCGCTGTAGTCGATCAGGTATCCCGCGCCGATATCGGTCGAGCCGCAGCGCGGGCACTGGAGCTGCATATTTTTCCGCTTGGCCGCGTCTCCGCCTTCAGGCAGGGTAACGGGTGGCGCAACGGTGGACGGTTTGTTAGATGGCTGCTCAGACACGATGTTCTCTTATCACATGATTCGTGGCTCGTGCGAGCCGGGCGGACAGATTGCCCCCATTATAGCTGAACTGCTGCGCGGCGGCTTGCGCGCCGTGGCGTGCCGGAAAACCAACACATCCCCGGGTTTTATAATGAACGCCCCAAAGAAGCGAAACTTTAATTCCCCCCACCGCGTAATAAGAAGTGAACCGGCACAATACAAACGAGCGCAGTAGAAGAAGCGAAGTAAGGTCGAGGGAGCATCGCATGAATCGATCGCGGAGTGACTCTAAAAACATCCTGGTAGCGGTTGGGCTGATCGCGTTGGGATTGATGTTCTTGTTGAACATCGACGCGCTGTGGCCGGTGTTTATCCTGGTCCCCGGGCTGATCTTCATGGGCGCGGCCATACGCGGCGGGCGCGCAACCGCCGGGCTGGCGATTCCGGGATCGATCATCTCGGGGACAGCGATTCTGCTGTTCATGCAGAACGTCTCGAACTACTGGGAAAGTTGGGCCTACGCCTGGACGCTCTACGGCGTGTTTCTCGGCTTCGGCTTCGTGACGATGGCGAACGTGCTGGACGACAACCGGCTCGCCGCGCTGGGGCGCAGCTTCATGTTGTTCGGCCTGATGGCCTTTGCCGCGTTCGGCTTCTTCTTTGAAGTGATCATCGGGCTGGGCGGCTTCGCGTCCGGCTGGTGGGCCTGGATCTTGATCGCGGCGGGGATCGTGATCCTGGCGCGCAGCTTCCTGGGCGACTGCGGCATCCCGTTTCTATGCCCCGGCGGCAAGCCCAAGCGTAAGGGCAAAAACGGCGACGTCCTGTTTACCGGGCCAGCGGTCGTCGGCACGCGCGGGCGTCCCTCGCACCACCGCCGCATGGACGACTGATCCGGCCCTGTTTCCCATCCAGTAGAATCAAAACACCGCGCTCGGCTTGAGCGCGGTGTTTTTTGTGGCGGGGAGGACAGGATTCGAACCTGCGAACCGGGATTAGCCGGTTAACCGCTTAGCAGGCGGCCCCAATCGTCCACTCTGGCACCTCCCCGTAATCAGCTGAGTATAAAATTGGCGGAGGGAGAGGGATTCGAACCCCCGGAGACGTTGCCGCCTCAGTGGTTTTCAAGACCACCGCCTTAAACCACTCGGCCATCCCTCCGGGTTCCATGAAACATGGATGCCCCTCCGAGGTGCGAAGTGTAGTATAACATGCCAGATTTTCCGGGTCAACGCTGTTTTCCAAAACCCGAGATTGAACTACACTGAGCATGATTTTCCAACTCGAACCCAACACGGCCTCAAGCTCGTATTAATGGAAGGAGCGACTCGGAATGGCGGCAGTAGGCTACCTGTTCCTGGTATTGTTTCTCATCACGCTGTTTGTGACGTATCTCGCGGTGCGGCGGGCGCTTGGTCCGACGCTTTACATCGGTGGCGCAAGCATCATTCTGAGTATAATCTTTATTGTTCTCTATTCTTTGCTCGTACAGGAGAATTCGGCAGCACAAGCGTTATTTGCGGGGATCGTTGGCGGCGTGGTCTTCGACGGCATCGCGATTGCGCTGGCGTCGTTCTTCCGTACCAACCAGCCCCTTGCCGATGTTGAGCTAGCCAGCTATCCAGCACAGGAGCCAAACCCGAATGAACGCAGAAACGATTATAGCGATTCGTCGCCAGAGTAAACGCAGCCCGAAGTACTGGTTAAAAGCCATTTTCTCCTTAGGAATCTGGCTCATCTGGTGGCGCAACAACTATCTGGCGCTGACCAACCGCGCGCTCGTGCGGCGCAAAGGCGTGTTCGTCAAGTATGAGCGTGCCGTGCCGCTCAACCGCGTGCAGGACATCTCGATCAGCTACGGGTTCATCCCGCGTCTGCTCGGTCACGGGGATATCCGCATCGAGACGGCAGGAACCGAAGGCACGGAAATCATCATGAACGATGTTCCCGATCCCGACGGCTTCCGCTCGTTGATCTTCGAGGAAATTGACGTCTTCTACAGCGACGACAACGGCATCCCCGAAAAGCCGAAGTCCGGCGCATAGTCTGCGTTCCACATTCCAGCAGCCCCATTTTGCCGGAGCGTGCATGTCACGTTCCGGCGTTTTTGTTTTTCCACGCCACCGCCCCTACGGATCGAGGGTGCCTGTCTCCCCTCTCCAACTTCGTTTCCGGCGCGGGAGCGAGAGTCCACAACGAACCCCGTCACCCTACAAGATCGTAATCCGCCAGCCGACCGCCCTTTGGCCGTAGGGGGATGGCATGGTGCGCGTAGATCTGCACCTGATACAATTAGCAGAAAGGGGATCGACTGGGTTTTTCCCCTTTTTCGTACCTTCCTATCGACCAATAAGGAAGCCAGCGGCCCGCCGGACCGTGCGGCTCAAAGAAGAAGTTATGGTATGAGCTATCCAATGCCACCTCAATATCCCCAGGGGGGCCAGCCGCCGCGCAAAAAGAGCAAAAAGCGGCGCGGGTCCAGGCCACCCCAGGCACCGGGGTACGCACCGTATCCGGGCGCATACCCGCCCACCAACCCGCAGACGCCCGGCTATGGCATGCAGCCGGTCCAGGCGCAGCAGCAAAAGCCGCCCGCGCGTCGCCGCCGCCGGGGACGTCGCGGCTGCGCGGTGGGACCGGGCCTGATCCTGGGCTGCATGGGCATCATCGGCGTGATGGTGCTCTCGTTCCTGATCACCGCGTGGCTCGTGTACGATCACTACGTCGGCCAGCTTGAGGACAAGATCGACAGCCTGGACCAGATCGGCAACCAGTCGTTCGAGACGACCGTGATCTACGACCGCGAAGGCAGCAAGCTGGACGAAGTCTTCAGCGAAGGCCGCCGCACGCGCATCTCGATCGCGCAGATGCCGCAGTATCTGATCGACGCGACGATCTCCATCGAGGACGACACGTTTTACGAGAATCGGGGCATCGATATTCCCGGCATTCTGCGCGCCGCCAAAGACTACTTGCAGGAAGGCTACGTCGTCTCCGGCGGTAGCACGATTACGCAGCAGTTGATCCGCAACGTGCTGTTCGACTACGAATACCGCACCGAGATTTCGCTTCAGCGCAAGGCCGAAGAAGCGCTGCTGGCCGTGATCCTCACGCAGCGCATGAGCAAGGACGAGATCCTCGAACTCTACCTGAACGAGATCTACTACGGCAATCTCGCCTACGGCATCGAGGCTGCGTCGCAGACGTACTTCGACAAACACGCCGCCGATCTCACGCTGGGCGAGGCGGCGCTGCTGGCCGGACTGCCGCAGGCCCCCGCCGATCTCGACCCGCTCAACCCCGATCCCGACGTGCAGCGCCGCGTGATGGAGCGCCGCCGCCTCGTGCTGAACCGCATGGTGGACGAGGACTACATCACCGAATCCGAAGCCGACGCCGCCTACGCCGAGCCGCTGACCTACGCCAGCCCGGACGTGCGCCTCGAATCCGCGCCGCACTTCATCGTCTACGCTACGGCGGAAGTCGAAAATCTGCTCGTACGCGAGCTGGGCCTGCCGCAAGAAGAGATCCGGCGCATGGTGTCCGGCGGCGGTCTGCGCGTCTACACCACCATCGACATGGACTACCAGCGCATCGCGGAAGAGGCCGTGCGCCAGCAGGTCGCGTCGCTCAGCGCGTCGAACCACATGACCAACGGCGCGGCGGTCATCGTCCAGCCGGAAACGGGCGAGATCCTGGCGATGGTCGGCAGCGTCGATTACGGCGACGAGTCCATCGACGGCAACGTGAACGTGACCATCGCCGCGCGCCAGCCCGGCAGCGCTATGAAGCCGTTCAACTATGCCTCCGCGCTGGAAAAAGGTTGGACCGCCGCGCAGGTGATCTGGGATACCGAAGTCGAAATCGACAGCCCCGGCGCGGCCCCGTACAAGCCGGTCAACTACGACGGCAGCTATCACGGCCCGGTGCGCATCCGCGAAGCGCTGGCGAACTCGTACAACATCCCGGCGGTGCAAACCCTGCGCTACGTGGGCGTGGACTACCTGCTGTGGATGATGAACCGCGTCGGCGTGACCAGTCTGAGCAACGATCCGTCGCAGTACGGCCTATCGCTGACGCTGGGCGGCGGTGAAGTCACCCCGCTGGAGCTGACCACCGCCTACGCCGTGCTGGCGAACGGCGGCGTTTACGTGCCCAACACGCCGATCCTGTGCGTGACCACGTCGGACGACGAGATCCTGTACGAGTACGAGCAGGGCTGTCCCGACAGCGCGCACCTGACCAGCTCCTCGGTCAGCGTCAACGCGACCGGGCGGCAGGTCATGGACGAGCGCATCGCGTTCGTGATCAGCGACATCCTGGCCGACAACACCGCCCGCACGCCCGCGATGGGCAGCAGCAGCCCGCTCTACACGCCCAACATCCCGACCTCGGCCAAGACCGGCACCACCAACGACTTCCGCGACAACTGGACCGTGGGCTACACGCGCAACCTCGCGGTGGGCGTGTGGACCGGCAACACCGACAACACCGAGATGATCAACGTCTCCGGCTTGCAGGGTGCGGCCCCCATCTGGAACGCGATCATGACCGGCATCTACAACAATTCGAGCCTGCTCGACGCGCTCGGATCGCGCCCGGCGGATGACGCGCACCTTCAGCCGCCCGCCGGAGTCAGCCACCGCCAGATCTGCAATCTCGCCGCGCTGAAAGATCCGGCCACGACCTGCACGCCGGGCCGCGAGGAATGGTTCCTCGATTCGCCCGCCGCCGTGCCCGACAGCAACGGCAATCTCGTGCCCGGTCAGGCGACGCCCGCCCCACAGACCTCCGCCAACGGCCCGCAGCCGGTCGAAGTCGAGCCGGGCGTGATCCGCGTCGCGGTGATGCCGGTATCGTCGGACATCGCCAACGCGGTGGCCGCGCTGGATACGTCCGGGCATACCGTGCCGCCGCGCTACTGTCAGGTCCCGGTCGAAGTGGCGACGATGGTTTCCGGCGTGCAGGAGCAGTATTTCATCGCGCCGCCGCCTGTCGAGGAAGACGCGTTTTACGCGCGGCGCTGGGCGCAGGCCGCCGGGATCGCCATCCTGCCGCAGTTCGCCTGCAACGAGCAGATGCTCCAGGCTGGCCCCGCCGTCGCGGGCAATCCTAACGTCGTCGCGCAGATCATGTCGCCCGCGCCCGGCACGGTGCTGACCACCGGGCAGCAGCTCGACATCGTCGGCACGGCGCACTTCACGTCCGATCAGGCCACGCACTACATGGTCCAGATCAAGGGCGGGCCGTGGTCCGATTACGTCACCGTGCACGAGGGCCACTACAGTTCCGTGGATGGCGGCCTGCTGGAACAGATCCCGCCCGGCGGCTTGCAGCCCGGCGACTACGTGCTGCGTGTGATCGTGGTCGGCACGGACGGCAACTACGCGCAGGTATCCAACGAAGTTACGATCCACGTGGACGCGTAACGCCATATGAAACGAGTCGTAGGGGCGTATTGCGATACGCCCCTACGGCATGAAACGCACGATCTACCTGACGCATTCTGAAACCATCGCAGCATACAAACACACACGAAGGACCAACACCCCATGACCACAACCGCCGATCTCACCCCCGGCCTGACCGGAGAAGCCCGCGTCACCGTCACCGCCGGCCTCACCGCGCGGGCGCTCGGCAGCGGGCTGGTCGAGGTCTATTCGACGCCCTCGCTGATCGCGCTGCTGGAAGCCGCCGCCGTCGCCGCGCTGGATGGGCATCTGGCCGAGGGGCAGACGAGCGTCGGCACGCACCTCGATGTGTCTCACCTCGCCGCGACCCCGGTCGGGATGCGCGTGCGCGCCCAGGCGACGCTGCGCGAGATCGACGGGCGGCGGCTGGTCTTCGATGTGGCGGCCTGGGACGAGACCGAGCAAATTGCGTCCGGCACGCACGCGCGCTTCCTGGTGGACGCGGCGCGCTTCATCCAACGCGCGGAAGCGAAGGCGCGCGGCACGGCAGAGTCCTGACGCCAGTTTCCCCGCTCCATTTTCATCACTGAATTCATCCAGCCATAAATAGGCCTTTTGGCCGATCCCCTCGCGTCTAAATTATTCTATTATCAATACACAAACACCCCGATCGGGCGGCACCACACCTCGGTGCTCGCAAACTTCCTGCAGACAGGTAAAAGGGAACAGAGATCATCTGGCAGCGAAGACCGTGTCACGTACGCCCGTTTTGAATACTGGTATTAAAGGAGAAGCGAACATGCGACATCGTACCCGTTTTATCAGCCTCCTTGCCGTGTGTGCTTTACTGGCCGTCCCCCTGGTCGTTCTGGCGCAGGACGGGGAGACAGAACAGTACACTTCCCCCGATGGGTTCCTGACCCTGTCCTATCCCGCCGGATGGGTCGCGCAGCAGAGTGACTTTCTCTACGGCGTGACGATCGTCAATTCCCAGGATGCAGCCGACGCAATGGGCGCGATGGAAGACGAAGGCGCAATCCCGTCGGGCGCAGTGATCGTCGAGGTCACATTGGCCGCGCTTGAAACCTTCCAGATGTTCGGCATGCCGATGGAAGAAGGTATGGCTCCCGAGGACATGCTCAGCGTGTTCCTTGACTTCGTGACGTCGCCTGAAGGTGGACCGCCGCCAGCCGAGGGCACCGCCGAAGCGGGTATGGACATGACTGCCGAACCGCCGATGGAGTCGAGCGACATGGCCGCCACCGAAGATCCGTCCATGATGATGACGGCGGAACCGGGGATGGAAATGGGCATGCCCTCCGCCGGAGAAATCCAGACGACGGAGTTTGAGGATGGCCGCCCCGCCGCCTGGGCGCAGGTCGAATATCCCGGCAGCGAATCGGACGCCTACCTGATCTACGAGGTCGGTGATGGGGTATACGCCGTGGTCAACGTCTTCACTGCCGAAGGCGAGCTGACCGACGACCTGATCGACACCGCCGTACAGATCGCGGCGAGCGTCCAGTTCACCGGCACGCCGGATCTGCTGGTGATGCAGGCCCCTGAAGTCGAGGAAAGCGATGTGGATCCGAGCACGCTCGACGGGAACGCGCTGGTGGACGAGCGCTGCACCGTTTGCCACACGCGGGAACGCATCGACGCGCAGGACAAGGACGAGGCAGGCTGGACCGAAACCGTGGACCGTATGATCTCCTACGGCTCGGATCTGGACAGCGCCGAGCGGCAGGCAGTGATCGACTACCTGGTCGAGACGCACTAACCGCTCCGCCCGGCATCTGACGTCAAAAGGCTCGCCGTGGATATTCAACGGCGAGCCTTTTTTGGTGCCCTATGATTCGGCGCGAGCGCCGGTTTTACACATTCCCCGGCGGCGCGGAGACGGTCCGCCCCCACCAGCGCGCGCCGTTGGTGTGCAGTTCCAGCACGCGGCCATCCGCCAGCCGCGCCAGCAGGTGAATCCCGTCGTCATCCTTCCAGCGGCGGCCCACGTCGATCACCGCCAGCAGATCCCCGTGCCAGAGCACGCGCGCGGGCTGCGGCCAGCCGTCTGCCGACCATACCGCCTCCACCTCGACCGGATCGCCTGTCACAAAGCGCCTTCCAGATAGTCCAGCACCAGCTTGAACGCCGCATCCGCCGCCGCCTGCCGGTTCTCCCCGCGATCGCCCTCGAACACGTACCGCCGCACCCAGGTGCCGTCGTTCGTGCTCAGGCCGATGAAGTGCAGGCCCAGCGGCTTGGTGGGCGTTTCCCCGGTCGGACCGGCGATGCCCGTCACGCTGATCGCCAGATCGGTGCGCAGCAGTCCCCGCACGCCGTCGGCCATCTGCCGCGCGACCGGCTCGCTGACCGCGCCGTACCCGGTCAGCGTTTCCTGCCGCACGCCGAGCATGTCGCGCTTGGACTGATCGGAATAAGTCACCACGCCGCCGATCACGTACGCCGAGCTGCCGCCGAGCGCGGTCAGCCGTGCGGCAATCAGTCCGCCCGTGCTCGATTCGGCGGTGGCGATGGTCAAATGGCGCGCCAGCAGCACGTGCTGGATGTGGCGGTCGAGTTCGGGATCGGTGGTAAGAAGCTCAGGATCGGGCATGAGATTGTTTCGCCTCCGTCAAGGTCGATCCATGCGGTCGTAGAGTGCGTCAAACCGTGGGATCTCCGGCAGTACTGCGCTGTATCGAAAAGTGACACTCATCAAGGATATGGCGACGTTTCACACTACTGAGGCCACCGCAAACAGACTAAACTCGTGACGTTAGCTGGAGAGAAGCGGGAGATTTCTGTCAAATTTAACCCTTAAATTCCCCGCACCGCCGCTTAGTACGTCCGTCTTTAAAGATGATACGTGATCGCACCGATGGTCACAAGCCCTGCGGCTCGCAGGCCCTTGAACGGATATGGGAGGAAGCTCAATGTCTCAAAATGAATCGTCGCGCAAACTGGTGACGATCGATGGCAACACTGCCGCAGCGCAGGTGGCACACGCGCTCAGCGAAGTGATCGCCATCTACCCCATTACCCCCTCGTCGCCCATGGGCGAGCTGGCCGACGAGCTGTCGGCAGCCGGGGAAACGAACATCTGGGGAACTATCCCCCTGGTCGCCGAGATGCAGTCCGAAGGCGGCGCGTCGGGTGCTGTGCACGGCGCGCTGACCACCGGGGCGCTGACGACGACCTTCACGGCCTCGCAGGGCCTGCTGTTGATGATCCCGAACATGTACAAGATCGCGGGCGAGCTGACCTCGGCGGTATTCCACGTCGCGGCGCGCGCGCTGGCCGCCCAGGCCCTGTCGATCTTCGGCGATCACTCGGACATCAACGCCGCCCGCGCGACCGGTTTTGCCTTCCTGTGTTCCGGCAGCGTTCAGGAAAGCATGGACCTCGCCCTGATCGCGCACGCAGCGACGCTCGAAGCGCGCATCCCGTTCGTGCACTTCTTCGACGGCTTCCGCACCTCGCACGAAGTCCAGAAGATCGAACAGCTCACCAAAGAAGACCTGCGCGCCATGATCGATGAAGATCTGGTCATCGCGCACCGCCTGCGCGGCCTCTCGCCCGACCGTCCGGTCGTGCGCGGTACGTCGCAGAACCCGGATGTCTACTTCCAGGGCCGCGAGTCGGTCAACAAGTATTACGAAGACACCCCCGCCATCGTCCAGAAGGCGATGGATCACTTTGCGGAGATCGTGGGCCGCCAGTATCACCTGTTCGACTACGAAGGTGCGCCCGATGCCAACCGCGTTGTGATCATGATGGGGTCCGGCGCGGAGACGACGCACGAAGTCGTCGATTACCTGAACGCCCAGGGCGAAAAAGTCGGCCTGATCAAGGTCCGCCTCTACCGTCCGTTCGACGCCAGCGCGCTGATCAAGGCGCTGCCGGGCACCGTCAAGGCGATTGCCGTGCTCGACCGCACCAAGGAACCCGGCTCGCAGGGTGAGCCGCTCTACCTCGACGTGGTGGGCGCGATCAACGAAGCCGTCGCCAACGGCGACATGGCCTCGCACCCGATCATCGTCGGTGGGCGTTACGGCCTCGGCTCGAAGGAATACGACCCCGGCATGGCGAAGTCCGTCTTCGACAACCTCGCCGCCGCTAAGCCCAAGAATCACTTCACCGTCGGCATCATCGACGACGTGACCGAAACCAGCCTGCCCTGGGATGCCGACTTCTCGACCGAAGCCAACAGCGTGCACCGCGCGATGTTCTTCGGCCTTGGCTCCGACGGTACGGTCGGCGCGAACAAGAACTCGATCAAGATTATCGGCAAGGCGACCGACTACTACGCCCAGGGCTACTTCGTGTACGACTCGAAGAAGTCCGGTGCGCGCACGGTCTCGCACCTGCGCTTCAGCAAGAAGCCGATCCACAGCACCTACCTGATCAAGCAGGCGCAGTTCGTGGCCTGCCACCAGTTCAGCTTCATCGACCGCTACAGCGAAGTTCTGGACGCAGTCATCCCCGGCGGCACGTTCCTGCTCAGCTGCCCCTATGACGCCAGCGAAATCTTCCAGCACCTGCCGATCGAAGTCCAGCAGAAGATCATCGACAAGAAGCTGAAGTTCTACGTCATCAACGCGGACGAGCTGGCCAAGGAAGTGGGCCTGGGCCGCCGCGTCAACATCATCATGCAGACGGCGTTCTTCCTCATCTCCGGTGTGCTGCCCGAAGAAAAGGCCATGGAGATGATCGAAATGGCCGTCGAAGACACCTATGGCCGCAAGGGTGGCATTGTGGTCGAGATGAACATCAACGCCGCTCACCAGACCAGCAGCCGCATCCAGCAGGTGGCGGTCCCGGCCCAGGTCATCGAACCGGCCCCCGCCGAAGCGCACATGCGCCCGCCCGTGCCCGCCAACGCGCCCGACTTCGTCAAGGCGATCACGGGTGAAATCATCGCGGGACGCGGCGACCTGCTGCCCGTCTCGGCCATTCCCGCCGACGGCACGTTCCCGACCGGCACGACCAAGTACGAGAAGCGCAACATCGCCACCGACATCCCCGTGTGGGAGCCGGAAATCTGCATCCAGTGCAACCAGTGCTCGCTGGTCTGCCCGCACGGCGTGATCCGCATCAAGGTTTACCCGGCGCAGTACGCCAACGGCAGCTCGCCGGAAGGCTTCAAGTCGATGGAAGCCAAGGGCAAGCAGTGGGCCGATATGCGCTACACGCTCCAGATCTCGCCCGAAGACTGCACCGGCTGCGACGCCTGCGTGGAAATCTGCCCGGCCATCGGCAAGGACGCCCAGGGCAACAAGACGCCCGATCACAAGGCGATTAACATGGAGCCGCTGACCGAGTCGCTGCGCCTGCAGGAAGTGGCGAACTGGGAATACTTCGAGACCCTGCCCGACACCGACCCGGCCACCTTCAACCGCTTCACGGTTAAGGGCTCGCAGTTCCTGCCGCCGATGTTCGAATTCTCCGGCGCGTGCGCGGGCTGCGGTGAAACCCCGGTCATCAAGCTGATGTCGCAGCTCTACGGCGACCGCGCGATCATCGCCAACGCGACGGGCTGCTCGTCGATCTACGGCGGCAACCTGCCCACCACGCCCTACACCACCCGCAAAGACGGGCGCGGCCCGGCGTGGTCGAACTCGCTGTTCGAAGACGCGGCGGAATTCGGTATGGGCATGCGCCTCACCGTCGATAAGCTGACCGAGTTCGCGCAGGAAAAGCTCGCGCAGCTCATCGCGCAGGCGACCAGCAACGTCGAGCTGCTGGCCGCGGTCCGCGACGCCGACCAGAGCACGCAGGAGGGCATCGAAGCCCAGCGCGAGCGCGTGGCCCAGTTGAAGGATCTGCTGGCGCAGGACGGCGGCGAGCTGGCGAAGACGCTGGCGACCGTGGCTGACTACCTCGTCAAGAAGTCCGTCTGGATCTTCGGTGGCGACGGTTGGGGCTACGACATCGGTTACGGCGGCCTCGACCACGTCCTGGCCTCCGGCAAGAACGTGAACGTGCTCCTGCTGGACACCGGCGTGTACTCCAACACCGGCGGCCAGATGTCCAAGGCGACCCCGCGCGCGGCTGTGGCGAAGTTCGCCGCCGCCGGTAAGGATATGCCCAAGAAGGACCTGGGCATGATCGCCATGACCTATGGCAACATCTACGTCGCGCAGATTGCGATGGGCGCCAACATGAACCAGGCGGTCAAGGCCTTCCAGGAAGCGGAAGAGTACGACGGGCCGTCGATCATCATCGCCTACACGCACTGCATCGCGCACGGCTACGATCTGCGCTACGGCAACGATCTTCAGAAGGACGCCGTCGCCTGCGGGTTCTGGCCGCTCTACCGCTACAACCCGATGCTGGCCCAACAGGGCAAGACGCCGCTGGTGCTGGACTGCAAGGCGCCGACGGAAGACATCGAGAAGTTCATGTACCGCCAGAACCGCTTCAAGATCCTGCGCTCCGCCGACCCGGCTCGCGCCGAGAACCTGCTCAACGCGGCTCGCGACGACGTGGCAACCCGGTGGAAGATGTACGAACAGATGGCTGCGCTGGACATCTAGCCAGTCCCATCACACCCAGAACTACCCGCCGGGGCGTACAGGTTACGCCCCGGCGTTTTTATGCCCCGGACTAAGCCCGCTGAGGCGTGCTTTTCTCCCCTCTCCAACTTGATCGGAGAGCGGCCGGGAGTGAGGTTCTACCAAACATAAACGCCCCGGATCGCGCGATCCGGGGCGTTTCAGTTCGCCCGCAAAAGTGTACCGTGTTTAGACGCGGTACTCGTTCAGCACATCGACCAGTTCCGGCACGCTCACCGGCTTGATCAGGAACAGATCCGCGCCCACGTCGCGGTAGCGCTCGACATAATCCGGCAGGTCATACGCCGTGATCATGATCACCGGCACATTGAGGCCATGCTGCCGCAGCATACCGGTCATGTCCAGCCCATTGATCTTGCCGGGCAGGCGAATGTCCATCAAAATCAAATCGGCGTTCCAGATCGCATCGCTGGCGAGCGCGCTTTCGGCATCGGGGAAGGTTAACAACAGATCCCCGGTCGAGCGCGTCAAACGCTGCACGAGCTGGATATTACCGGGATCGTCTTCGACATAGATAATGTTCATGCCTGCTCCACACCTGACGAACCTAGGTTGATTAATTGTTTAATTATACGCCCCAACGCGCCAGCACATCAAATATCTTGATCGTCTCCTTAGTCAAGAGGCAAACCGAACCGTAACGAAAAATTAACTGCCGCCGGAAAAATCCGATCCGGCGGCAGATTGAGCCAGGCTTGTGGACCGCACCTGAGAGTGCGACCCGATCAATTCACCGTAAACGTAAACAGGAGTGGATCGCCGTCTGCGACGGGGTCGCCGTCCTGTTCGGCGGGCAGCCGCAGTTCCTGCTCCGCGTCGAAGAATCCGATCCGCACCTCATAAGCGCCGGGCGGCAGATCGGCGGGCAGATCGAGATGCCACGTATCCACGATCTTTTCGCCAGACGACCACGCCCAGGTCGGATACGCGCCGTCGCGGGGCGGGCTGCCTGCCAGGGAGATCGCCGTGGATGGGCCGACCAGATGCACGAACATCGACCAGTCGCCGGGCGCGGCGGACGTCGCATCCCACAGCAGCGTCAGGTCGAGCGCCGCGCCGGGGCCGGGCGTCCCGTCCAATGCCCAGCCTTCCAACCGGGCGAGATCGGGGAACGTGATATCCGGCGACTGCCAATCCGCCTCCACCGAGCCGGACATATCTCTGGCCGGGCTGACGAGCTGGTAAATCATCGGATCGTCGAGCGCGTCGCCCTCCGGCGTGGTGGCCTGCCATTGGTATTCAGCCTGTGTGTCGAAAACCACCAGCCGCGCGTCGTAGGTCTGCGCGGGGTCCAGCGGCCCCTGAACCGGTACGTCCACCCGATCGCAGAAAATATCGCCCGCTTCCCACAGTGACGCGCTGTAGTGGCCCATGCCGTGCACGGACGTGCGCCCGCCGACCTCGGCCCCGGTCCCATCGAAGATCTTGAACGAAAACACCGCCGTTTGCGTCGTGGGCTGGAGCACTTCCCAGCACAGCGTCACGTGGTGCAGGGTATTGTCGTAAATCCTCGGATTGTCGTCCACGTAGCCCAGGAAACGGATGGTGTCATCATAATCGATCGCCGCGCCCTTGAGCGCGGGCAGCTCGTCGCGTGCGAGCATTTTAGGCTCTGCGTACGAACTCCACACCACCACCGGCGCGACCAGCAGCCCGGCCAGCATCACCGGCCCCAACGTCCCGATGCGCAGCGGCAGCCGGAGCCGGACCGGGAGATCGTCCGAGAGGCACAGCAGCCCGCCCACCAGTGCGGCGATGATCGGCCCGTGCACGAAGTAGATCAGCCGCCCGGTGATGGCAAACGCGACCGGGAACAGCTTCACCAGCCAGTACAGCAGCGCCTCCAGCGCCGGGACCACCATCACCGCCGACACCAGAATGCGCTGGCCCGCCAGCGAGTGCCACCGGAACCGCCGGAACGCCCGCGCGTATCCCCACAGCGACAGCGCCGCCGTCAGGGTGAACAGCACGTAGATCGCGGGCGTGATCCAGATCGACGCCGAGCCGAATTTCGCCCAGTAAGACAGGTACAGTTCAGGCAGCGCCTCGATCACCTTGACGGCGGACGGGCTGTCCGCCGCCTCGCCGTGCGTGCGCAGCCCGAGCGGATCGTCGAACGTGCGCCAGCCGTAAACGACCCACGGCCCGAACACCAGCGCGATCGCCGCGCCCAACAGCAGCCAGTTCACGAGCAGCCGCCGGATCGAAAGGTGGCGGTTGCGCGCGTCGAACAGCACGGCCAGCGCGATGCCCGGCATGACCACCAACGCGCTCACTTTCGACAGGCCCGCCAGCCCCACCAGCACGCCGATCGCAGCCAGCCGCAGGGGAGACGCGCCGCGCCGCAGCAGCGCCATCGTCTGCCACAGGGCCAGCGTCGCAAACGCGGTCGCGCTCGCGTCGTTGGAAAACATTGCGCACATGTACAGCATCTGCGGCATGAACGCGAAAAACGCCGTCGCCAGCAGCGCCCACCGTTCGCGGCGGAAAAATTCCCGCGCCAGCCCGTACATGCCCGCGACTGCGACCAGCCCGTACACCAGCGACAGCCACCGCCCCGCGCGGTCCATCTTCACCACGTCCGGGTTATCGAACGCTTTTTCACCGGGGCCGTGGAAGTACTGGTTGAAGTTATCGCGGCGGTTCCAGCGATCGGGCGGGGTGAACCAGCGGTTGCGCGCCGGGGAAAGCTCGCTCAGCAGGTCGATGTCCGGGCTGGGCAGATCGAGCAGATCCATGAAACGCGCCGCCACCCAATAGGTCAGGGGCGGCTGGCCGCTCTCCTGGCGCGTCGAGTTGGTCAGATAGCCGGTCCGGTCGGGCAGCGTGCCGTGGGCGCGCAGCCAGATCACGTAGTTGGTGTGCAGCACTTCGTCGTTGCCTTCCATGACGGGCAGCGCGGTCTGGTGCGCCATCACGCCCACGGCGAAGAGTGCCAGCAGAATCAAGAGCTTAAAGGAGGGTCTCGTAGTGATGCTCATCCTGTTTCAGTTGTTCGACCTCGTTTGTAGTGGGCGACACTGACCGGTCTGAGCGGAGTTGATCAATGAGAACGTATGAGGCAGCGCTCCGCAGAATTGGTATTACTCGTCATCATCCCACGGCGATCCCGGCAGCCAGCCGAACGGGATCTCGTCGTCGGCTTCCTGGTCGTCGCCGTGCATGCGCGGCAGACCGTGCGGCACGCGAATACGGGGGCGTTCGCGCTTGGCGCGGCCCAGGCGGCGCAGCTGCCCGGCATAAATCATCTGATCGCGCGGGAGTTCTTCTTGCAGCGCGACTCGTGCGATGCCACGGGCGGCGGTTTCGACCGAAAGCGGCGCGCGCCGCCCGAACAGCAGGCTCAGCGGCGGCAGCCTGCCCAGCAGCGACAGCATCGAAAACAGCGTGCCGGTCGATTGGTTGCGGTCGAAGACCAGCGGCGCGCGCACGATCGACCAGCGCAGACCGCTGTTCCGCAGGTACTCTTCGGCTTCGCGCTTGGTGCGGAGATATTCGGACGGGACGCCGGTCGGGCTGGACACGGCGCTGAGCAGCACGAAATAGGGCACGCCGTCGCTGACGGCCATCGCGATCGCGTTGCGCGCGGAGGCGAGATTAAGCTGCTGGAAGGTCAGCCCGCGCTCCGGCTGCGCGCGGATGCTGCCGACGAGGTTCACCACCACGCCGTGCCCGCGCGACCGCCCCTTGAGGCTGGCCGGATTCCACACGTCGCCGGATTCGAGCCGTACGTGGCGGCGCAGCACGCCCAGCCGGTCCTCGTGATCGGGACGCACCAGCACGGTGACGTCCGCGCCCGCCTCGACCAGTGAGGCCACGACCTGCCGCCCGACGAAGCTCGTGCTGCCCGTGACAAAAACCTTGTTCCAGTTACGCCTTGGCATCGATGGGTTCACTCACCTCACAGCCCCGCACGCGCATCATTCTAACCGCGCCCTGGGCGGCGGTCAATCAGGCGCATCGCCGCCCTCGCCCGAAATTGCGGGCCTGTACGATCGAGTTTCTGCCTTGTAACGCGGCTTTAACCGCCATGAAACATGCCCCCCCTATTCTTATGGATGTAACGTGCAGTACACGATGTCGCAGAAAAATACACAAAAGGAACGAGGAATATCATGTCGAAGAAAATGCTCCTGGCAATGGTGATGGTCGTGGTCCTGGCACTGGGGGCCGCGTCGAGCGCATTCGCAGATGGTGATACGGACACCTACGGCGCTGTGATCGAAGATGGTCGCCTGAACAAGACCGACCTGTCCGCGCCGCTCGCCGTCTACTACTCCACCGTCGAGAAGATGGGCTACGACGAGGATCTCGAATGGGACTACGTCTATAACGAAATCACCGGCATCGAGATCTGGGCGATCGACAGCGACTCGAACGGCTACAAGACGTTCTCGGTGACGCTGGACCAGATCAACGCGGCGCTCGCGGCCACTGCCAACGACTACGTGGTGTTTCAGCAGGGTGATTACTCCATCGGATACTCTGAGTCCGGTTGGTACTGGGTAACAGGTCCGAACGGCTACGAGTTCACCTGGGAAGCAGAAGCATAATCGCCCGAAACGTTTTCCCCCCTTCAGAGGCGCGGCTGACCCCCGCGCCTCCTTCTTTTTCCGGCCCGGCCACTACTTGCGCGGCGGCGGCTCGCTGGTGCACAATGAGACTGCTCGTCAACTCATGAGGCCGGTAAGGACAGACGCACATGCCCAAAAAAGTGATGGTCAGCGGATGTTTTGATCTGCTGCACAGCGGACATATTGCCTTTTTTAAAGAAGCATCCACTTATGGCGATCTTTACGTCGCGCTGGGATCAGACAAAACAGTTTATGAGCTGAAAGGCCGCCCGCCGGTCAATACCGAGCAGGAGCGGCTGTTCATGATCAAGTCGGTCGGCTACGTCAAGGATGCGTTCATCTCGCAGGGGTCCGGGCTGCTGGACTACGTCGAGGAAATGAACACGTTGAAGCCCGATATTTTCGTGGTGAACGGCGACGGCAACACGCCCGACAAAGAGCAGTTGTGCCGCGATGCCGGGGTCGAGTACGTCGTGCTCTCGCGCGAGCCGTACGAGGGCCTCGAACGCCGCTCCACCACCGACCTGCGCACGGTGGTCCGCATGCCGTTCCGGATCGATCTGGCCGGGGGCTGGCTCGATCAGCCGTTCGTCTCCGAGCATCACCCCGGCGCGGTCGTGACGATCTCGATCGAGCCGACCATCGAGTTCAACGAGCGCAGCGGCATGGCGTCCAGCACGCGCAACGCGGCGATCGACCTGTGGGGCCCGCGCCTGCCGGTCGGCAATCCCGAAAAGCTCGCCAAAGTCCTGTTCTGCTACGACAACCCGCCCGGCACGCAGGAGATCTCCGGCTCGCAGGACGCGATCGGCATCGTGTTTCCGGGGCTGGCCCGCGCCTGCTACGATAACGGCTACTGGCCCGCGCACATCGACACCATCTACGACGAAGACGCGCTGCGCTTCGTGGAGCAGGCCCTATATCTGGTTGCGCTCGGCCCGCGCCATGCGGATTTCGCCGTGCTGTCCGATCTGCACATCAACGCCGAACGCGCCGGGGCGCTGGCCCGCGCCGCCGACGACGTGTGGCAGGCGATCCAGGACCGCGATCTATACGCGTTCGGGGCCGGGATGCGCGCCAGCTTCGAGGCGCAGATCGCCATGTTCCCCCGCATGGTCACGCCCCAGGTCGAGCGGCTGGTCGCGCAGTACCGCGATCGCGCGCTGGGCTGGAAGCTCTCCGGCGCGGGCGGCGGCGGCTATCTGGTGCTCGCGTCCGACACACCGATCCCCAACGCCGTGCGCATCGTCGCGCGCCGCATGAGCGACTGAACGCCTCTAACCTGAGCATGGCTGAATAGTGAGTCTCAGCCATGCTCGGCCTTGTTACACCCCCCTCCCATCTGGTATAATTCCCCGCCGGGTTTGCGTGTGTTGTTCGACTGCACAAACCCCAAAAACACACGCCGGGACCTCCCCTGTGTTGTCCGGCCAATCCCCGGATTTAGGGGGAGGGGTGAACGGCGTGATCGTCTAAACACACCTCAGGAGGAAGTACCCATGCCAGTCGTCTCCATGAAGTCCCTGCTGGAGACCGGTGTTCACTTCGGACACCGCGCCCGTAAGTGGAACCCGAAGATGAAGCCGTTCATCTTCACCGAACGCAACGGGATCCACATCATCGACCTGCAGCAGACCATCGTCCTCATCGACGAAGTCTACAACCTCGTGCGCGACACCGTGGCC
The DNA here is from genome assembly GCF_036822615.1 of Aggregatilinea sp. Lineage (NCBI taxonomy): Bacteria > Bacillati > Chloroflexota > Anaerolineae > Aggregatilineales > Aggregatilineaceae > Aggregatilinea > Aggregatilinea sp. The sequence goes on from NZ_DAISHJ010000045.1 coordinate 24,521, forward strand.
GAGGGCGGCACGGTCCTGTTCGTCGGGACCAAGCGCCAGGCCCAGGAAACCATCGCCACCGAGGCGGCCCGCTGCAACATGCCTTTCGTCAACCAGCGTTGGCTGGGTGGCACGCTGACCAACTGGCGTACCGTCCGCGACCGTCTGGAGACCATGAAGCGCCTGGAGCGCCAGCGCGACGAGGGTGGTTTCGAAGGTCTGACCAAAAAAGAACGCCTGCTGCTCGACCGCGAGATCGAACGGCTCGAACTGCGCTTCGGCGGTCTGCGCAAGATGACGCGCCTGCCCGAGCTGCTCTTTATCGTGGACGTGCGTCGTGAAGTGACCGCCGTCAAGGAAGCGAACATCCTGAAAGTTCCGATCATCGCCCTGGTAGACACCAACTGCGATCCCGACCCGATCGACTACGTGCTCCCGGCGAACGATGACGCCATCCGCGCCATCAAGCTGCTGACCAGCAAGATCGCCGACGCGGCGCTGGAAGGTCTTGCGATGCGCAAGGCCCACGGCGACGACGGGGAAGACCTCGAAGGCGAAGGCGATGTCAGCTTCACCGCGGCCATGACCGACGGCGACGACGACGAAGCCTATCTGGGCGAGGCGACGCTGGCGAAGCTGCGCAGCGGTGGTCTTGACTTCATGGCCGATGACGAAGATGCTGACGGGTCCGAAGAAGAGAGCGAGGAAAAGTAATTCGATGGCGATTACCGCACAACAGGTCAAGGAACTCCGCGACGCGACCGGGGCCGGTCCGCTGGACTGCAAGAACGCGCTCCAGCAGTTTGAAGGCGACATGACGCGCGCCGCTGACTTCCTGCGCGAAAAGGGTCTGGCGAAGGCTGCCAAGAAGGCTGGCCGCGCCACCAACGACGGGATCATTCACGTCTACCTGCACCACAACAACCGCCTCGGCGTCATGATCGAGCTGAACTGCGAAACCGACTTTGTGGCGAAGACCGACATCTTCCGCACGCTGGCGAACGACATCGCGCTTCAGATCGCCAATCTGGCTCCCGAGTACGTCCGCCGCGAAGACATCCCGCAGAGCGTCGTTGACGCCGAGCGCGATCTTCAGCGCCGCCGTGCCCTCGACGAAGGCAAGCCCGAAGCGGTTGTGGACAAGATCGTGGATGGCCGCATGGCGAAATTCTACGAGGAGCTGGCCCTGGTGGAGCAGCCGTTCATCAAGGACGACAGCGTAACCATCGGCGAGATGATCACCCGCGCAATCGCTGAGCTGGGTGAAAACATCACCCTCAGCCGCTTTGCCCGCTTCGAAGTGGGCCAAAGCAGCGCAGCCGACGAGGCGTAAGCCTTTCGCATGACTGAGCGAGGGGGGATTAGGGGACACCTTAATCCCCCCTTTTTGCGCCTGCTGTACTCCCCCGTATGCTGCGACCAACGAGATAAGGAGCCGGTATGACCACCAACACCTCGCCTATAGGCCCGAAATACGGGCGCATCGTCCTGAAGCTGAGTGGCGAAGTCCTGGCCGGGCCGGGCGGCTGCGGCATCGATCCCGATCAAGCAGAAACGATCGCCACCAAGATCAAGTCCGTTTATGACCTGGGCGTCCAGGTCGGGATGGTCATCGGCGCGGGCAACCTGTGGCGCGGCGCGCGCGGCGTGGCGCAGGGCATGGAACAGGCCACCGCGGATCACATGGGCATGATCGCGACGGTTATGAACGGGCTGGCGCTGCAAGACGCGCTGGAACGCCTGGGCGTGCCGACGCGCGTGCAGACGGCGCTGCAAATGAATCAGGTTGCCGAGCCGTACATTCGGCTGCGCGCCATTCGCCACATGGAAAAAGGCCGCGTGGTGATCATCGCAGGCGGCACGGGCAACCCCTACTTCACCACCGACACCGCCGCGGCCCTGCGCGCAATGGAAATCAACGCGGACGTGATTATCAAGGGCACGCAGGTCGACGGCGTTTACACCGACGACCCCAAGCGCAACCCCGACGCGACGCGCTTCGACCGCCTGACCTATTCGCAGGCCATCGAATACCGCGTGCGGGTCATGGACCTCACCGCCATCACGCTCTGCATGGACAACAAGATGCCGCTGATCGTGCTCAACATCTGGGACGACCGCAGCCTCTACGACGCGGTGCTGGGGCATCAGGTCGGCACGATCATCGACGCCGAGTAGCACCCCACCGCTCCCAACCCAAAAAAGAACACCTCCTGGCAGTCCGCCGGGAGGTGTTCTTGATCTCTGACGTAACAGATCGCCCTTACGCGCCGCCGCCCCCATCGAGCACGGCTTCCACGCGGAACTGCCCCTCGGCGGTATCCGCCGCGTTGGACAGCGCCACGTCGCGCGGCAGCGACTCGCGCGCCTCGTCGGGACGCAGCACGCTGCGCAGCGGCAGCACGGACGCGGTCGGCGGGATGGCGGACGTGTCCACCTCGTTCAGCCGCTCGGCATAGTCGAGGATCGCGGAAAGCTGCTCCGCATAACGCTCGATCTCGTTGTCGGTCAGGTCCAGCTTGGCGAGGTTGGCGATGTGCTCTACGGTCGCGCGGTCGAGTTTCATGGGCGGGTCGCTCCGTTTGTGCGGTGAGGCAATGCCCGGGGATTATAACGCGGAAAAACGCAGTCGTTAGTTTTTAATGATCCGCAGGCAGCGTTACCGAATCCAAAGCACTATGGCTGGGTTTCCGCTGTCGACGCCCCTGATACGATGTCCCAAATCCAGATGGTGGGATGATTCTTGATATCGCCAGCAACTGCGATTTTTTGCCCATCCGCGCGCCAGCTCGCATCCAGAAAATAGGCTTCTTCTGGCGCAAAGGTGTTAAGGATACGCCCTGCATCAACTTCCCAGATCGTAATCCCTTTCCGACCCACACCTGCCAGATAGCTGCCATCCGGGCTCCATTCCACTGATACCTGATGGCTCTGCCCTCCACTCAAGCTCTTGACCACTTTCTCAGCGGCAGTATCCCAAATCAGGATTTTTGAGGAATTACTCTCTGTCACTGCAACCCAATTGCTTGAGGGTTTCCAATCGATCGAGAGGATTGAGCCAAACGGCTCGCTTTTCGTTGGCAGAAACAGGACGCACTCGACCTCTCCCGTTTGAGCGTCAAAAACCTGTATACTCCCGCCCTGGCTTATGCTTGCGACCCTGCGACTGTCAGAATTCCATGCAACAGACGCGATCGTGTCCTGGTGCCCTGTGAGTACGCGAACTTGATGCAGGCTCGGGGTCTGGTTGTCTTGTAACGAGAGCGCCCAGAGTTCAATATCTGCACCGGCGCTGACAGCCAATAGCTCGCCGTCTGGACTCCACGCGACAGCGCGATTTTGGGGAACCCTGATGAGTTGTAACCCTACAAGCGTCGCTCCCTCTAAAATGACCACGGATTTTCCGTTACCAACTGCAATAAGGGTTCCATCCGGGTGCCATGCGATTGAGGAAGCGCCAAGAGAAGTTGACCTGCTCTCTTGCAGCGTGTCCGTGAATACGGTGAGATTGTCCAGTTCTATTGCCGCGACCTGCTGCCCGTCAGGGCGCCAATCTACGGCCCAGTAGCGAGCGACGAGGAGCGGTTCACTCAAATCACTCAATCCACAGGCCAACATTGAAAGCAGGATAATGCTCATGCACGTCAGAAGGTAGAAACGATGTTGTTTTTGCAGAAGCATGGCGGCGCTCCTTACGACGTGTTGCTTTAAGAAAGCATACGCCCGTTAAACGTAGATGTTACACGTCGTAGCACCAGTATAACTTCAGGCGCTGGCGAACAGTAGTTGAGCGCCGAGCGCACGCTTGGCCTTAACTAACAACCAACAACTAAATCACTAACGACTTGCCGTTGCTGGCGCAAACCCGCCTTCATCCGTAAAATCCCACGTGACAACCAACGCAATCGCACGCCGAAAGTGGGTTATGGTGGATCACGAACGCCCATATCGCACACTGTCCAGCCGCATGCTGTGGCAGAGCAAATGGTATTCTCTGCGCCAGGACGAATTGGCCGACCGGTCCGGCGAGCGCCTGACGTATACCGTGGTCGAGAAGCCGGACGCGGTGTGGATCATCCCCGTGACGGCGGACGGTCACATCGTGCTCATCGACCAGTACCGCTACGCCATCGACGAGTGGTGTCTGGAAATCCCGGCGGGCAACATCGAGCCGGGCGTCGATCCGCAGGCGATGGCCGCCCGCGAGTTGCGCGAGGAAATCGGCGGGGCGGCGGAGCGGCTCGTCCCGGTGACGGAGTACTTCACCATGAACGGCATCGGCAACGAACGTGCGCACGTCTATCTGGCGCTCGGCGTGACGCTGGACGAGCCGGAGCGCGAAACAACCGAGCATATCACGCTGCGCGTCCTGCCCGCGGACGAGGCGCTGCGCCTGACGCACGAGGGCGCGATCAAGGACGGGCCGAGCGCGCTGGCGCTGCTGCTGGCCGAGCCAGCCATCCGCGCCTATCTCGCGGAGCGTGACGCATGATCCGCCGCGTGCTGCCGGGGCTGTTAATCGGGCTGGTGATGCTGCTGGCCGCGTGCAGTGGGGACGATCCCACGCCCGAAGGGGATGCGCCGCTGCTGGTCCGCATCGACTCCATGCCGAAGGTGCTGGCGACGGTCGTGCTCTCCGAGACGCCGACCGCGCTCGTTTCAGGCGGCGAGGAACAGGCCGTTGCCGTGGCGCAGGCCACCGAAACGCCCGCGCCCCTGCTGCCCACCCCCACCCTGACGCCTTACGTCGGGATCTTCCTGGGCGAATCCACCGCCGAAAGCGTCGATGGCGAGCCTGTCCCGACCATCGCGCCCTACGTGGTCAATCCCGGCTATGGCGTGTCGTCCGGCAGCAGCCCGGTGATCTCCGGCAGCAGCGGCACCGGCACCGGGGTCAGCGGATGCACCACGCCCGTCGCCTCGTCGTTCACCAGCGCCTACACGCAGGCCCAGGACCGGCTCGGCTGCGCGCTGAGCGGCGCGCTCTCGCTGCAGCTGGTCGGGCAGCCGTTCGAGCGCGGGCAGATGATCTGGCGCGACACGTCCCAGATTTACGCGCTGGCGACCTCCGGGCAGTTCTGGCAGGTCGGGGACAGCTGGACGGAAGGCATGCCCGCCGACGATCCGGCGTTCGCCGCGCCGGAGGGTCGCTTGCAGCCGGTGCGCGGCTTCGGCCTCGTGTGGCGCAGCAACCAGTCGATCCGCGACGCGCTCGGCTGGGGCACGAGCGGCGAAACGCCCTACAATGCGACGTGGCAGGACTTCGAGCGCGGCTCGATGCTCACCGGCATGGACGGGCGCATTTACGCGATCTTCCCGGCAGAGGGTCAAAGCGCCGGGCCGTTGGGGTAAACGACCTGCAAAGCAAATTTTCGGGCGCATTTGTCGCCCACACGCATCAAGTTGAGCCCCCTCAAGGGACAAATGAACTGTTTTTCGTAGGGGCGATGCAAGCATCGCCCGTTAAGAACAAAAACGGGTAGAGCAAGCTCTACCCCTACGGTTACCACCGCTGGTGTTTTGATTTGATGCCGGGGGTGAGGTGGCCCTTGTTTCTACCGCCTACCCACCACCGAAAAATCCTCGTTACAGAATCCGCCCTTGCAGCGCGGGGATCTTGCGCCGGACCTCCGCGATCATATCCAGATCGATCGTGACGGTGTACAGCCCTTCCTGCTCGCCCACTTCCAGCGCGGTCTCTCCCCACGGATCGATCACGCACGAATGGCCGAAATACTGCGTGCCGTCGTCCGCGTCCGTACCAGTGCGGTTGACCGCGATCATGTAGCACTGGTTTTCGATGGCCCGCGCGCGCAGCAGGGTGCGGTAATGTTCCAGGCGCGGATGCGGCCACGACGCCGGGAGGATGATCACCTGCGCGCCGTCCTCCGCATAGCGCCGGAACAGTTCCGGGAAGCGCAGATCGTAGCAGATGCCAAATCCGGTGCGCCCCCACGGCAAATCGACGGCCAGCGGCGATTCGCCCGCGTTCAGCCACTTGTCCTCGTTCGACAGCGGGAACAGGTGCAGCTTACGGTACGCGCCCGCCACACCTGCGCGCGGCGAAAATACCGCGCAGGTGTTGTAAACGCCCACGCCGCGCTTTTCATACATCGAGCCGAAAATGAAGATGTTGTTCTGTCGGGCCAGTGCCGCGACCTGCGCAAACAGCCCGCCGCTGAGGTTGCTGGCGATTTCGCGCCCGCGGTCGTACGCCATTCCGGCGTCCCACAGCTCCGGGAGCACCACCATATTCGCGCCGCGTGCCGTCGCCTGCGCGATGACATCCTGCACATGCGTCCAGTTGATCCGCGGCTCCCCTTTGCGAACGTTGATCTGCGCGAGGGCCACATTCAATGTGGTCATTGGGTCTTCCTTTCGACACCCGCCCGCCTTACAGCGTGGCGTGACTTAACCAGAATTCTATCACGGCATCTGCCGCCTGATCGACTGAAAGACGCGAGGTGTCGAGTTGGGGAAGATCGAGCGTCGTGACGCGCCATTCGCGCTTGAGGCGGCTGAGCAGCGTCGCGCGGTTGTTCGGGTTGTGGAACCACGCCCCGCGCGCCACGTACAACCGCCGCAAAATCTCATTCACCGCGCAGGTCAGGGTGAGCACCGGCCCCATCTCGGTCAGCCGCGCGCGGCTCGACTCGTCCAGCATCGCGGAGCCGGAAATCACCAGCACCGAGTGCCGGTTCAGCGACAGGTCGCGGATCGCAGTCGTTTCCAGCGCGTTCAGCCGCGCCTCACCGAACAGCTCGCGGATCTCGTCCACCGACTGCCCCTCGCGCGTGAGGATCTCGGTTTCCAGGTCGTAAAACGTCGCGCCCAGCTTACGCGCCACCAATCGACCGATCGGCGTCTTGCCCACGCCCATCGGTCCGGTCAGCGCGAGGCTGCGGTAGGGGGCATTGTCATGCAGCGTCATACGATCCCGCCCCATTGCTGCGCCAGCCGGGATACCACCCGTCCAGCAGCGGCAGTAGATCGTGCATCGTGACGATCGTCCCGTCCGGCACGACGCCGTTATAAGTCGGGCGCTCGCCTGCCCGCAAACGCAGCACGGCCCGCATGCCGACATCCCGCGCGCCGCGAATATCCGCTTCGATGTTATCGCCCACGAACGCCGCCTCGTGCGGCTCGATATCCAGCAGATCCAGCGCTTTCTCGAAGATCACGGGGTGCGGCTTGATCACGCCCACGTCCACAGCGGCGATGCGGCAGTTGGGGAACAGGTCGATCAGTCCAAATGCCTGCAGTTCGCGGTCGCGGTAGATCATCGACAGCGACGCGTTGGTGATGATCCCCAGCTCGACGCCGTGATCGCGCAGTGTGGGCAGCACTTCCAGCACGTCGGGATACGCGCGCTCGCCTTCGGGCGGCTGCCAGTCATACGCCCGCATCAGCCGGTCGAGATCCACGCGATCCGGCGGAACCCCCAACTCGATCAGGGCGTCGGTTAGCACCCGCACGACGCTCGGCGCGACGAAACTTTCCACGCTGTCCGCCCACGCCTGCCCGAGCCGGTTGGCGAACGAGGTGATGAACCGGGTCACGTCCACGTCCGGCAGCGGGTACAGGTCGCTGTTCACGAAGTTGAACACACGTTGAAGCCGCCGCACCTGGTAATCTTCCCACGGTTCGGCGGCATCCCAATCCACTAGTGTTTGATCCAGGTCGAAAATGACTGCCTTCAGCATCCGCGCCAATCCTATTTCACGAGTCTCGCGCCTGCACTGGGGCGCGCCTAATCATCTTCCGCATCGGACATAACCATTAACGCAGGATTGCGGAATTGATCCTAATCCCTCTATTCTAACATACCAGGGCCCGGTAGACCTCGACGGTTTGCACAGCAACCTGCGCCTGCGTGAACTGGCCGAGCACTCGATCCCGCCCACGCGCGCCGAGATCGCGCCGCAGTTCGGGCGAAACTGCCAGATCGCGCAGCGCGGCGGCCAGCGCGGCCACGTCGCCTTCCGGCACGATACGCCCCGCGTCCCCGATCACGTCCGGGATCGCGCCGCTGTCGGACCCCACCACAGGCACGCCGCACGCCATCGCCTCCACGATCACGCGCCCGAACTGTTCCTTCCAGTTGGGCCGCGTCAGCGACGGGATGACCAGCGCATCCAGGCCCCGGTAATAAGTCGGCATTTCGGTCGAGGGCAGCGCCACGAAACTGAGCCGATCCGCCGCGCCCAATCGCCCCGCCTGCGCGATCAGCGCGTCCTTTTCCGGCCCATCCCCCGCGATGCGCAGCCGCCACGGGACCGGGAGCTGTGTCAGCGCATCGAGCAGATCCGCGCCGCCTTTCTCCTCCACCAGCCGCCCCGCGAACCCGACCGTGAACGGCTCCTCGCCGGATCGCGGCATTTCCGGTGGGCTGAACAGGACAGGATCGACGCCGAACTGCGGGATCACCGTCAGCGCCCCGGTGTAGCCCTTCGCCCGCCACACGTCCGCCGCGCTCTGCGTGCCCATAATCGCGCGATCGACGTGCCGCAGCACCCAGCGCTCGCCCCAACTGAACGGCGGCGGGTAGCGGCGTGCGATGTTCTGCCAGCTAAAGAACAGGGTTTTAGCCCCGGCGCGGCGCGCGTGCCACAACGCCTGCCACGTCGCGGCGTTGTACGGCTCCTCGTCGATGTGCACCACGTCCGGGCGGAAGTCGCGGATCTCCGCCCCCAGGCGGGGATAGGTATGCAGGTGGAAATTGCCGTTGAGCCGGATCGGGGTGACGCGCAGATCGTACCCCTCGACGTGCGCGCGCTCCAGCCGCAGGTCGCCGCGCGGATCCTTCCAGCTTGGCGGGACCAGCACGCGCAGATCGACGTCCGGCAGCCGCGCCATTTCTTCCAGCTTGCGCTGGTACGCGCCCACCACGAGCGCCTTCGAAAGCATGAGGATTTTCAAGACGACCGCCCACCTGACCGTGCTATAATGCAGCCGCGTCGCACCGCTGCACAAAGATGTGATGCCCTGAAGAGTTTATAGACCCGCCCGGAAGTTACAAATTTGAAGCCTCGCCGGTGGCGCTTGACGCGGAGGGAGAGATCAGGATGGCACTCAAGCTGATCACGACGATAGGCGTTTACGGCTTCACTGAAGACCACTTTTTCGAGACACTCACCGCCGCAAAAGTCGATACCTTCTGCGATGTCCGGTTCCGGCGCGGCGTGCGCGGGCCGGAATATGCCTTCGCCAACAGCCAGCGCCTGCAAACCCGGCTGGAAGCGCTCGGCATCCGCTACCAGCATCTGAAAGACCTCGCCCCGTCGGACGCGATCCGCAAGAACCAGCAGGCCGTCGACAAGAAGGCCGGGACGGGCAAGCGCGGGCGGACGACCCTCAGCGCGCCGTTCATCGACGCCTACCAGCGCGAGGTTTTGAGTGTTTTCGATGTGGACGCGTTCCTCGAAGCCCTGGGCGACAGCGCAGAAATCATCACCCTCTGCTGCGTCGAGTGCTGGCCGGACGCCTGCCACCGCTCGCTGCTGGCGGACCGCCTCGCCCACGATCTCGGCGTCGAGGTGCGGCACCTGCTGCCGTAAACATCCGCCTCAGTACACAAACTCCCGGATGTCATACCGGCTGATGTGCGGCACGCCGCCGTCGGGCGAAAAGCGCAGTCCACGCTCGATCTGCTCGCCCTGCGCGATGCGTTCTTCCGGCGTGAGCGGCGTCAGCCCGGCGTCGTAGGCGTCGCGCGCGTAGTCCATGCCTTCGCTGACCACCAGCTCGGAGAAGTAAATCAGGTCGTCCATATCCAGGCCCATCGCGTTGATCGCGTCGATGGTGTCCCGCACGTGCGCCGCCGCGTACTGCTGCCCGCCCGCGCCCAGCAGCACGATCACGCCCACCGACACGCCGCCCGCCTTGATCGCGCGTACGGCCTCCACCACGTCTTCCGGCTGGCCGGGCTTCTTCAGGAACTTCAGCAGCGGCGCGTGGCCGCTCTCCATGCCGATGTAGACCGTCTTCAGGCCGCGCTCGCGCAGGGTGGCGTAGTCGCTCGCGGATTTTTTATGCCCGCTAAACCCGTCCAGAAAGGCATACAGCCCGCCCAGCCGATCCACGTCGTAGACCTCGTGCACGATGTCCACCAGCGGCAGCAGCAGTTTCATCGGGATCACCAGCGCGTTCGCGTCGCCCAAAAAGATCGTGCGGCGCAGGCTCAGCCCGTCGCCGAGGAAGTCGCGCACGGCCAGCGCGTGCTCGCGGAACGCGTCCGGCGGCTTGATGCGAAACGCGCGGTCACGATAGAACGTGCAGAAGGTGCACGTATTGAACGAGCAGCCCTCGGCCAGCTGCAACACGACCGAAAAATACTGGTCCGGCGGCAGGATGCCCACCGGCTGGTACACGTCCAGGTAGCGCGCAGCGTCCGCCGCCGAGCGTTCCGCGTCGAAGGCGATCGCCCGCTCGAAGCCGGTTTGCGCCTGCGCGTCCAGCGATCCGCTGAGCGCCGCCGCGCCGGACCGGATCGCGCCGTACAGCGCGGCCATCTGCGCCCGCGCCCGCCCCTCGACCTCGCTC
>NZ_DAISHJ010000046.1:0-34780 GCF_036822615.1 Aggregatilinea sp.
AGGTGCGCGACATGAGCCGCCGGATGGCCGCCGCCGATCTGGTGATCACGTCCGCCGGGCGCACGGTATACGAGGTGGCCGCGATCGGGACGCCGTGCATCGTCATGAGCCAGAACGCGCGCGAGCAGCGGCACCTGTTCGCGCTGGCCGAAAACGGCTTCGTGAACCTGGGACTGGGCGCGGACGTGCTGGACGAAACACTGCGCGAGGCGGTCGCGCGGCTGGTGGATGATTTCGCGCAGCGGCAGCGCATGAGCGCGCGTATGCTGGCGGCGGATATTCGCGGCGGCACGGGGCGCATCGTGCGGCTGATGTTGGAGCGTTACCGGGCATTTGAAGCGGCGATGCCCGAACCTGTCACGCGGAGGGACGCATGAAATCCGTTCTAATTGGCGAGCGGCGGATCGGACCCGGCGAACCGGCGTACATCATCGCGGAAGCCGGGGTGAATCACAAGGGCAGCCTGGACGCCGCGCGGCGGCTGATCGACGAGGCGAAACAGGCCGGGGCAGACGCGATCAAGTTCCAGACGTACAAGGCGGAAAAACTGGTGACGCGCGCCGCGCCGCGCTATTGGGAAGACGCGGAAGCCAGCGGCACGCAGTACGCGATCTTCAAGCAGTCGGATACGTTCGGCGAGGCGGAATACCGCGTTTTGTTCGAGCACGCGCGGGCGGCGGGCATCACGTGGCTATCGACGCCCTTCGACCTGGACGCGGTCGCGTTTCTGGACGATCTGGGCATGCCCGCGTTCAAGATCGCGTCCGCCGACCTGACGAACGTGCCGCTGCTGGAAGCGTGCGCGCGGACGGGCAAACCGGTGATCCTCTCGACCGGGGCCTCGATGCTGGACGAGGTGCACGCCTCGGTGGACGTGCTGCGGCGCGCGGGCTGCGAGGACCTGATCCTGCTGTACTGCGTGCTGAGCTACCCCACGCGCGACGAAGATGCGAATTTGCGGCGCATGGTGAGGCTTCAGCAGGAGTTTCCCGACGTGCCGGTCGGTTTTTCGGACCACACGATCCCCGACGACTGCGTGATCGTGCCCTCGGCGGCGGCGGCGCTGGGCGCGGCGGTGATCGAAAAACACTTCACGCTAGACCGGACGCTGCCAGGCGACGATCATTACCTCTCGGTCGATCCGGGGCAGTTGGCGACGCTGGTGCGCAACTGCCGGACGATCGCGGCGGCGCTCGGCAACGATCAGTTTGCCGTCCAGCCGAGCGAGGAAGCGGCGCGGACCTACGCACGGCGCAGCATCGTCGCGGCGGTGACGATCCCGGCGGGCACGGTCATCACGCCGGACATGCTGATCATGAAACGTCCCGGCACGGGCATCTCGCCCGTTGAGGTGGACCGGCTGACAGGGCGCGCGGCGGCGGTGGACATTCCCGAGGACACGACGATCACGTGGGAGATGGTCGAACTCAGTTCATAGTTGTTCGTTTTTAGTCGTTGGCAAATCAAGATCACGTGTGGTGGAATGATTGCTCGGGGCGTATCGTGTGATACGCCTCGGTTTTTTTACCGCGACCTCACCCCCAATTCAGGTGGGAGAGGGAAGACAAGCAGCTTCCAACAGGGTTTTGTCGGGGCGAGTTTCCAACCCGCCTGTTTTCCCTCGAAAATCCCTGGTTCCTACAGCCAATCGAGCTTCTTGAACAGCAGCAGTAGTCCCGTGACGAGGCCGACCATCAGCGTCAGCACGAACGGCACGCCCCAGTCGGAGCCGAAGGGCGGCCACGTATCGTTGAAGTTCATGCCGTAAAAGCCACTGATCACGGTCAGCAGACCGATCAGCACGGTGACGATGGTCAGGCGGTTCACGACCTTATTCAGACGATTGGAGACGGCGGACATATAGAGATCGAGCGTACCGGTGAGCGTGTCGCGGAAGGTGCTGACCATCTCCGCGATCCACATCAGGTGATCCGAGACGTCGCGCAGGTAGTGGTTGAGTGCTTCTTCGTCCAGAAACGGCAGATCGTGGTGCATGATCTTGTTGGGGATGTCGCGCTGGGGCCAGAGGATGCGCCACATATCGACCAGGGTCTTTTTCATGTCGAACAGGTGGTTGAGCATCTTCTGGTTGGGCTGTTCGAGCACCTGATCGCCCAGGTCTTCGATCTGCTCCGCAAGCAGATCGAGCACGGGGAAGTAGCCGTCCACCACGATGTCGAGGATGGCGTAGAGCAAAAAGCCGGAACTCGGCATGGCGTTCATGCGCTCGATGCGCGTCTGCACGTTTTCCAGCAGCGGCTCGTCGCTGCGGTGCACCGTGACCACGTAGTTGCAGCCGGTGAATACGTCCAGCTCGCGGAAGAGGGGGCGGTTCGTGCCCCACTCGACCGGGTTCAGGATGGTGAACAGGTAATCGGCGTATTCGTCCACTTTGCCACGCTGCCAGTGATTGCGCGTGTCTTCGATGGCGAGCGGGTGAAATTTGAACACGTCGCGCAGCAGGACAAGATCCTCGTCGGTGGGACCGGTCATGTCGATCCACACGGTGGGCTTGTCCGGGCCGATCAGGTTTTTCAGGTCGTCGGGATCGGCGCTGCGCCGTTTGGTTTTGTCGTACACAGTGACGGTTGCCACGGGTTTAGTGTGTCTCCTGGCCGCCGGGCGGCCCGATCAGGCGCGTGAACAGCGCCACGAGTGTGCGTTCCTGGTCTGCCCAGTCGTACCGGTCGTGCGCGAGGGCGTAGCCCCGGTGGCCGAGCGCGGCGCGTAGGGCAGGATCGCGGGCCAGCGTTTCCAGGCCGCGCGCGACGTCGTGCGGGTCTTCGATATCCACCTGAATGGCGCTGTCGCCTGCGAGACCGGCCCAAAACGCGTTTTGGGTCATGATCATGGGCAGGCCCGCCGCCATGTACTCGAACAGCTTGATCGGCCAGTTGACCGCGCTGTTGAGCTGGGGGCGCAGGCTCATCAGGCCGATGTGCGCCTGGGCCAGCAGCGCCGGGATCCGGTCGTGCGGGACGTGGCCCAACAGCCTGATCCGGTCCGCTCCGGCGGCGCGCACCTGCGCTTCATAGTCCGGCGAGACGAACCGCCCGGCGATCCAGACCTCCACGTTCAGCGCCGGATCGAGCAGGGCGGCGGCCTGGGCCAGCTCCAGCGCGCAGCGATCCGGTTGGACCGCACCCGCGTAAATGGCGATCACTTTGCCGTCAGGGCTGCACCTGCCCGCGTCTGCGTGCTGCCAGCAGTCGAGTTCCGGCACGTTGCGGATGATGATCGGGTTCGCGCGGGGGAATCGGTCGGCAATTTGCTCGAAGGCGGCGATGATCGCGTCAAAGCGGCTCACGATGGCGCGTTCGTAATGGTCGTACAGCCACGCGACCGGCTTGCGCAGACGGGCATCGATCCAGGTTTTGTCGAGGATCTGGTAGGGCACGTGCTCGTGCACGTCATAGACGACGCGGCGGCCTTCCAGCTTGAGCAGCAGCCCGATCGGGGTCAATTCCGGGTCGTGCAGCAGGTAGGCGTCCGCGTGTTCGCGGCGGGCGCGGATCCACATCTGCGGGAGCCGCAGCCAGCGTCGCCACGCCTGCCGCGCAGGGGGACGCGCGGGGAAGGGGCGCATCTGCACGCCGTCGATCACTGCATCGGGCGCATCCTGGCCGATCAGCGTGACCGAATACCCGGCGCGCGCCAGCGATCGCGCTTCCTTGTGGAAGACGCGCGAATCGAAGGGATCGTGCACGGTCGTCAAAACGCAAATCGATGGCATAGGCGGGCCTGCGATGCGCAGATGGTGTCTGTGCGATTATAGCTGAATCCGGCTCCGGCAGGCGCAAGACGGGCGGGGGGCACGGTGAACGCCAACAGCGCCCCGTCAACAGGCGGGGCGCTGGGTGTGTGCGGATCAAGCCGGTGCGATGAACTTACCTGCTGCGAATCTCGCTGGCAAGCTCTGCGGTCTGCGGCGACGGATCGACGTTGAGCGTGCTTTTCAGTTCCGACTCCAGCCGGTCATAGACTTCCAACGCCGCGCCGGGGTTGCCCAGGTCGCGGTACAGTTCCATGATCGAGCGGGCGAGGTCTTCGCGCTGCGGACTGGTCGCGGCGGCGCGCAGGTAGCAGCCGAGCGCGTTTTGCGCGTCGCTGCGGTTGCGGTAGATGCGGGCCAACCCGGCCAGGGCTTCGGCGTAGGTCGTCGCCAGCTCGCTGCGGCGGTTGGTGACCCATTCCTGGTCGATGGTGCTGAGGAAGGGGCCGTGATACAGCTCAACCGCGTTTTGCAGCAGAACCAGGGCGGTGTCGTCCTCTTCCACGGCGGCGTTCTGCACGGCCTCAGCGAATTTCAGCACGTCGTAGTGCAGCTCAAGCTCGGGCGAGATGCGGTAGAAACCGGACCAGTAGACGGTCAGGTCCGTGCCCAGGATCTCGCTGATTTTGCGCTTGGTGACGTGGAAGACATTCGTTGCTTCACGCGTGGAGAGGTTCGGCCAGAAGGTGTGGAAGATCTCGTCGCGGGTGGTCATGCCGCGATCCACGAAGTAGAAGAACAGCGTACGCGGCAGCACTCCATCCCATTGTTCGATCAGGCGCCCATTGATCAGCACCCGACCGGGACCCAGCGCGCGCACCTCAAGCACGGTTTGTTGGGCCACTTCAACGTAGTCCAACATCATCTTGTCGGCATTCACGGGCACGACGGCGGTTTTGCCTTGAAGATCCTCCCGCTTCAACAGCCCAGTTGGCAGCTCGCGCCCGCCGAGGATCAGGCGGCTCTTGCCTTGCAGCGCTTTCGCCAGCGCCGCGATGAATGGCACGACTTCGTCCTGCGCGGTCTGGTCGTAGGCGTCCAGCACGAGGGTGACCGGGCCATGCGCCTGCAGCGCCCGGGCGATGCTGTCGGCGGCCTGCTTGTCACGCGGGAGATCCGGCAGGTCCGCGCCAAGCTGCGCTTTCAGCGCGTGCTGGAACATGCCGAGCAGGGTACGCAGCGACGTGTTGGACGCTTTGACCGATATAAATATGGGGGTGGTGTCTGTTTCGAGGAGGATCGGCGCGAGCAAACTGTGCTGTCCGTGGAAATCGGGATGGAGGACGACAAGTGTGATCTCGGGCGCCAGTTTTCTAAACTGCTCCGTTGCATGAGAAAAAGGATTAACGGTATTCACGATTGACAACCTCCATCTGTAAAACAGGCGTCACGTGTTTGGCTTGGCTGCGATTGATTGTTTTGTTATAGCTCTAGACTGATAAGCTTTATTGATAGCATTATACACGTATGAGGAAATCCCCACAACCGAAAGATGGCTCTGAGGCAATTAGAATAGTGTTATAGAGATGCAACGTAAGAATTGGCGGTAGAGGTAAGATTACGATTGAGATAAAGCGGTATTAGTTTCACTGTGAAGACGAAGTAGGAGGTAACCCGGTCGGTTGCTGCGACGCGGCCCGTGGTGACGCGGTCGGGCGCGGCGTGGTGGGGCGGAGTTCGGCAGGCTCGGTTTGCTCCGCCGTAGCGACAGGTGTGCTGCCGGGCAGCGGTGTGGGCGAGGGGGACACGCTCGACGCGGGCGGCGTCGGGGCCGGCTCGCCGGGCTGGCGAAACGTCGCGCCGGCGATCGTGCCGGACAGCAGCATCACAAGACAGATCACGACCGCGCGTGCGGAACGGCTCACCCTGCTCCCCTGTCTTTCAACGGCTAGACTGCCGTCCGGCGGACGGCTTCGACCACGTTGGGCAGGTGCTCGATTTTGGAGAGGATGCGCGCCAACTGTTTCAGGTCGTGAATTTCCATCGTGACTTCGAACGTGGCGATGTTGTGCCGCGTGCTGATGTTCACGTTCGACATGTTGATATTTTCGTCCGCGATGACCGCGCCGATGTCGCGCATGAGGCCCTCGCGGTCGTAGGCGACGATCAGCACCGGGACGGGGTAGATCTGCTCGCTGGCAGGCGGCCACGTCACGTTGATGATGCGTTCCGGCTCGTTGGTATTCAGGATGTTCTTACAGTCCGCGCGGTGCACGCTGATCCCCTTGCCGCGCGTGATGAAGCCCACGATGTCGTCGCCGTGAGTGGGATTGCAGCAGCGGGCCAGCGTCACCAGCAGGCCGCCCGTTTCGTCGATGCGCATCCCGTCGGCCTTCACCGGCTCCGGCGCGCGGGTGACGTTTGCTTCCAGGCGTTCCGCGGCGGCGGCTTCTTCGGCGCGGCGCTCGGCGTCCAGAAGGCGGAACGCGATCTGCGCGCCGGTGACGTCACCGAAACCGATCGCCGCCATGAGGTCTTCCGCCGTGGCGTAGCCTAGCTGCGAGGCGATGTCGGGCCGCGACATTTGCGCCATGCCGAGCTTCCGCAGCTCGCGGTCGAGTACTTCCTTGCCGTCCGCGATGCTCTTTTCGCGGTCGCGGCGCTTGAACCACTGGCGGATCTTGCCGCGCGCGCGCTGCGTCTTGGTGAAGCCCAGGTCAGGGTTCAGCCAGTCGAGGCTCGGCCCGCCGCGATTGGCGGTGATGATCTCGACGCGCTCGCCGTTCTTGAGCTGGTAATCCAGGCCGACCAGCCGCCCGTTGACCTTCGCGCCCCGGCAGCGGTGACCGACCTCGGTGTGAATGTGATAGGCAAAGTCGATGGGCGTCGCGCCTTCGGGCAGATCGATAATGTCGCCCTTGGGTGTGAAGGCGTAAATGCGCTCCGGCGTGATCTGTTCGATCATGCCTTCGACAAAATCGTTCGCGTCCTCGCCGCCGTCCTGCTGGACGTCTTCCATCATGCGGCGGATGCGCTCGATGCGGCGCTCGAAGGCGCTTTCCCCGCTGCCGCTCCCGCTGCGCCCTTCCTTGTAGCGCCAGTGGGCCGCGATGCCGTACTCTGCTTCTTCGTCCATGTCGCGCGTGCGGATCTGGACTTCGAGCGTTTTTCCTTCTTTGTCGAGCACGGCAGTGTGGAGGCTGCGGTACGAGTTTTCTTTGGGGGAGGAGATGTAGTCGTCAAATTCGCCGGGGATGGAATGGAAAATGTTGTGAATCACACCCAGCGCTTGATAACACTCCGGCACGCTGTCCACGATGATACGAATCGCGCGGATGTCGTAAATCTGGCTGAAGGGCAGGTGCTTACGCTCCATCTTGCGGTAGATGGAGTAAATGTGCTTGGGGCGGCCCTTGATTTCGGCCTGCACGTTTTCGCGCGCGAACTGCTCGCGGATGTAGGCCGTCACGCGCTCCATATAGGCTTCGCGGTCTTTGCGGCGCTCGTCGATCTGGCCCGCGATCTCGCGGTAGCGGTCGGGGTCGAGGTAGCGGAAGGAGAGATCTTCCAGCTCCCACTTGATCTGCCAGATGCCCAGCCGGTTGGCAATGGGCGCGAAAATGTCGAGCGTTTCGCGCGCGGTCTGGATCTGTTTGTGCGGCGGCATATAACCGAGGGTGCGCATGTTGTGCAGACGGTCCGCCAGCTTGATCAGCATGACGCGGAAGTCCGACCCCATCGCCAGGAAGGTTTTGCGCAGATATTCCGCTTCGCGGTCGCGCGGCTTGCCGCCGTGCATGCCTTCCACGCCGGTCGGGAGCTGCTTCAGTTTGGTGACGCCATCGACCAGCTCCGCGACCTTCGCGCCGAACTCGGCCTCGATGTCGTCCAGGGTGACCCCGGTGTCTTCGACCACATCGTGCAGGATGGCGGCGGCGATCGTCGTCGCGTCCATACCCATGTCGGCCAGAATCTGGCCGACGGCGATGCAGTGGATGATATAGGGCTGGCCCGACTTGCGGAATTGGCCCGCGTGCGCAATTTTGGCCCGCGCGAACGCGCGCTCAATCAGCGCCTGATCGCCGATGGAAAGACCGGGCAGGGATTGGAGGATGCCAGTTATGTCAAGGGTCTCGGTCGTTTGCACAGCGGTGCTAGCCTCTGGCTATGCGATTTTTATAAGTATAGCTCCTACGAGGTCCGGCTGCAATCCTTAAGCAGAACCAGTACCCTTTTATAGCCGAGTTTGCGGCCAAAAATCTACGGTATACTTGTCCTGTTTGGTGTATTACGCGGGACTAGATGTGTATTTTGTTAACATCTATACCATTTAATACACAAACAGGTATACTTAAACTACATTTTGCGCTGTTGGACGGATTGCTGTCTGGACGCACGGAGGGAATTTGGGGTGACCGCGACGAAAGCGAAAAACACTGAAGCTGTAACTGAAGCGCCGAAACTGGATTGGCTGAGATTGGTTGCCGTTGTGCTTGCGATTGCGGGGATTGCCGTCGCGGGATACCTGTCGTGGGCGGAAGTGACGGGCAGCGAAACGCAGTGCCTGGATACGGGCAAGATCAACTGTGAGACGGTCCAGTCCAGCGCCTACTCAGAGGTATTGGGCGTGCCGATCGCGCTGCTGGGGCTGGCGGGATACGTAGCGATCCTGGGCGTGCTGCTGCTGGAAGATCAGATTGCCTTCCTGGCCGCCTATGGCCGGACGCTGGTCGTGGGGTTCGCCCTGTTCGGCGTGATCTTTTCGGTGTATCTGACCCTGATCGAAGCGACCGTGCTGGACGCGTACTGCCAGTGGTGTTTGATTTCCGCGGCCTTGATCATCGTGCTGCTGGTGCTGGGCAGCGTGCGGCTGTACCGACTATTCACGGCGCTGCAAGCATAACGCTCGACACTCAAGCTTATCAGACGGATCAAAAACAGGCGGCCAACTGGCCGCCTGTCGTTTTGTAGTGCCGGGAAGCGCTTAGTCGTTCGCGTGCTGACGCAGGGTGCGCGCGAAGATGTCCTCACGCTCCTGGTGACGCTTTTCCTTCTTGCCGCGCTTCTTCTGCTGCTGGCGCTGAGGCATCACCATGCCGGAGCCTTCGAGGGCCTGGCGCAGGGCCAGTTCCATCGCGGTGGGCATGTCTTCGTCGTCCTCTTCGATTGCTTCGATCATGGCGGCTTCTTCCAGCGCGCGGATGCTCATGTCGATCTGCTTCTTGCGCCGGTTTACACCAATCACCTTGACCTGAACTTCATCACCAACTTTGACGACGTCGGTCGGGTCGCCCACATACCCCTGAGCCAATTCCGAGACGTGCACCAGGCCAGGGCGCTCCGCGCCAATGTCAACAAATGCGCCGAACTTCTCTACGCGCACGACCTTGCCGGTAAACACTTTGCCGTTATCAATCTCCGACCAGCCCAGAGCCGCAGGCTCAAGCATGGTGAGGCTGATGCGCCCGCGCTTGCGGTCCACTTCCTGGACCCAGGCCGTGATAGTCTGGCCTTCTTGCAGGACATCGGAGACGTTTTTGACGTGTCCCTCGCTGATCTGGGAAATGTGGAGCAGGCCGGGACGGCCAACGCCAATGTCCACCAGAGCGCCGTACAGTTCGATCTTCTTGACGACGCCCTCGACCTTCATCTTCGGGACGACCTCGTCAATGGTGGTGGGCGCGATGTTTTCGGTAGTCATGCGACGTGCTCCTTATCCGTACCATAGGACGATACGGCTCGATATGCCTTTTGAACTGAACTTGGCGGATTATACCTGTTCAATCCCGGTGGGTCAACGGTATCTTTGGCCTGTTTGTTCTGTGGCGCACAAGCCGTTGAACGAGGAAGGGCGAGCTGTTGTGCCTCTGCTCGCCTTTCCTCGTCGTTATGCCAATCGTGGCAGACCGCGTTTAGCTGGCGGTCAGGTAGTGCTGAATGAGCTGGTCGAAATAGTCAAACGGCTGCGCACCGATCTGGTACACGACGCCGTTGATGACGAAGCCGGGCGTGCCCTGAAGGCCGAACTCGACCGCTGCCTGATAGTCAGACTGAACTTCGCTCATGTACTTTTCGCTGGTCAGGCAGGCTTCAAAGTCGTCCGTGTTCAGGTCCAGATCGCTTGCGAAGCTGACCAGTGTCGCCTGATCGAGTGTGACGCCTTCTTCACTGGTCGTGGCGTCGAAGATCGCGTTGTGCATGTCCCAGAACTTGCCCTGGTCGTTGGCGCATTCGGCAGCCATCGCCGCGCGGATCGAGTCATCTCCGAAGATCGGGAAGTCGCGGTAAATAAACTTCACTTCGTCGGGGTAGGCCGTCAGGATTTCCTGAAGCGTGGTGGTATACCACCGCTCGCAGTAGGTGCACTGGTAGTCCGCGAATTCTACGATCACGACCTTGGCGTCCGCCGGACCCTGGAACGCGTCGTCATCTTCATAATATGCCGCCGGGATGATCGTCGGGGTGGGCGGGATCGGCGTGCTGGTGGGGCGCAGCATGGCGACCTGTGTGCCGACCGCCTGATCGACCATGGCCTGGACCTCGGCTGCATCGACGCTGCCCGCGCTCCCCGAGGGCTGAAGCGCCGCAACCTGTGTGCCGACGGCCTGATCGATCATCGCCTGGATCTCGGCTGGATCGACCATCGCCTGAACTTGCGCCGGATCGACACTGCCCGCTTCTGCGGGGGGAAGCGCTGCAATCTGCGCGCTGACCGCCTGATCGACCATCGCTTGGACATCCACGTCACCGGCGGAGGCTGGCGCAGCGGATTGGAGCATCGCAACCTGCGTATCGACGGCCCGCTGTACGGCGGCATCCAGATCGTCTTGAGAGACGTTGTCGCCGCTGTTGCTGAGCAGGGTGGCAATCAACAGGCCCGCGAGCAAAAAGACCAGCGCGGTGATCGTAATCGTGAGTATGTGGCTGGAATTTGACTGGGAGTTTTGAGGCGGCACTGGAGCCGGACGCTTGGTGTCGATAGGCTCGGGGGTAAGTTCGGCCATGGGAGATTCCTTCTTCACAATGACTAAAACCGACTAGATCGCGCGTCGTCCAGTGGCTCGGACCATGATTATACGGTCCGCAAGCCTGCTTGCCAACCGTCAATGGATATTGTCAACAAATATAAACAAAAAACCGCTGCCTTGCGGAGCACAAAGGCAGCGGTCTGGATCGCTTGAAAGGGCAGCGATGTCTGGCTAGTCGTCCATTTCCACGGATGCGTCGTCGTCGGAATCCGATCCGGCCAGTTCAAGGTCGCTGCCGACATGCGCTTGCAGTGGCACGACATTGTACTGGTTGCGGATGAGCATTTCCAGCTCGCGCATGAGATCCGGGTTTTCGCGCAGGTACTGCTTGGCGTTCTCGCGCCCCTGGCCGATCAGCCCGTCGTTGTAGCGGAAGAATGCGCCGCGCTTGTCGATGATGCCGCACTCCACGCCGAGGTCGAGCACGTCGCTCTCGATGCAGAAGCCGCGATCGTACATGAGGTCGATTTCGCACTGGCGGAAGGGCGGGGCCACCTTGTTTTTAGTGATCTTCACGCGGGTGCGGTTGCCGATGATCTCGTCCTTCTGCTTGATGGCCTGGATGCGGCGGATGTCCATGCGGATGCTGGCGTAGAAGCGCAGGGCACGCCCGCCGGTCGTCGTTTCGGGGTTGCCGAACATGACGCCGATCTTTTCGCGGAGCTGGTTGGTGAAGAGCACCGACGTGTTCGACTGCTTGATCGCGCCGGAGAGCTTGCGCAGCGCCTGGCTCATCAGGCGGGCCTGCAAGCCGACATGGCTGTCGCCCATCGTGCCTTCGAGTTCCGCACGCGGAACCAGAGCCGCCACGCTGTCGAGGATCACCACATCGATCGCGCCGCTGCGCACCAGTGCCTCGGTGATTTCGAGCGCCTGCTCGCCCATATCGGGCTGCGAAATGTAGAGGTTGTTGATGTCCACGCCGAGCCGCTGGGCATAGACCGGATCGAGCGCGTGCTCCATGTCCACGAAGGCGCACGTGCCGCCCATCGCCTGGGCCTGCGCGATCACATGGAGGCACAGCGTCGTTTTACCGGAGCTTTCCGGGCCGTAGATCTCGATCACGCGTCCGCGCGGGATGCCTCCGACGCCCAGCGCCAAGTCGATAGCCAGCGAACCGGTGGGAATCACTTCGATATTCAGATGCGCCGCATCCCCGAGCCGGACGATCGTCCCATCCCCGAACCGCTTCGTGAGATCGGCCAAAGCCGAGTCAAGCGCTTTCTGCCGGGCGTCTGCTGCTGCCATCTTTGTCACTCCATCAGCGAGATATCGCCTAATTGTTCCCATCAGTATAAGGAAAAGTATAGCACAAACGTTCGTGTAGATCAATAACTTATAGCCCATATGTGCGAAATATTTACAAAAAAACACCCGCAAGCGCTCAGGCTTGCGGGTGTGGACTGCGGTGGAGAGAAGGGCCGGCTTAGGGCTGGGACAGCGACAGGGTGTAGGTGCCCGTCGTGCCGCCCACGTTGAGGCCGTAGTGTGTGGCGATGATGGTGTACGTGCCGGACGCCGACAGGGTCGTGTCGGTGATGGCCGAGTTGCGGTTCACGCCGACTTCGATGTCGTCATTGTAGGCGGCCTGGAAGCCGTTGGGCGAGATCAGGAACAGCGCCGTGTCGAGCGTGCCGCCCGTGGCCGTCATGGTGATGTCCACCACGTCACCCGCGTCCGCCTCGAACGAGTACAGCTCGAAGGGCTGGGCCTGGGTGATGCTGCCGGAAACCGTCGAACCAAGCTGGATCGGCGTGGCTGAGTCGAGCTGGGACGAGTAGTTCAGCGAATTGGCGGTGGTCATGTCGAAGAAGCCGCCGGGGCCTGCGGTCGCCGTGCCGTCCTGGCCGACGGTGAAGGTGATCATGAAGTGCGCGCCCAGCGGAACCTGCTGCGGCGTGTTGATGATCGTCTGGTTGTTCACATCGACCTGAAGCGCAATGTTGACGGGCGTGTTATCGCCGCAGTTGTCCTGATACCACACTTCGACTTCGTACGTGCCCGCCTGCAGAGAGCGGTTGGCAGGCCAGTAGATGTAGGACACCGGGCTGTTGGTCGTGTCGGTGCAGTTCTGGTTGCCGACTGATTCGAGCAGGCCGCCGCTGGCGATTTCCGGCTCGTCGTCATAGACCGTGTCGCCGTTGGGATCACGGACGTTCAACTGTAGGTCGGCGTTGGTCGGCCAGGTCAGCGTCACTTCGATCGAGCCGGGAGTCAGCGTTGTGCCCGTGGTTGCTTCGGTGGCTGCCGGGATGGGCGTGCCTTCGGTGGTCGCGGGCGTTTCGGCTGTGCCGGTGGTCAGGCTCAGCGTGAAGTCGCCTTGGGTCCCGCCGATGGACAGCGCGTAACGCGTGGCGATGATGGTGTAAGTGCCATCCGCGCCGAGCGTATAGGTCAGACCGGAATTGGTGCTGTCGCCGAAGTCGTCGTTGCTGGCGACCATGGTGTTGTCCGGGCCGAGCAGAGCGAGGTAGGTGTCGAGGCTGCCCGACTGGGCCTGAAGCGCAAGCGTGACGACCGTATTGGCCGTGCCGTCAAACGTATAGGCCTGCGCCGGTTCGGCGTTGGAGATCGTGCCGGACACGGTCGTGCCCGCCGCGATCGGCTCGGCGTTGGCGATCTCGCTGCTGAACAGGGAGACGTTCAGGCCCGCGTTCACGCCGCCGTTTTCCAGCGTCCAGGAGCCGTTGGGCTGGACGATCAGACGCGCGAGATATTCCTGGTCGGGATTCAGCGTGCCGGGGATGCTCTGGGTCGTGCCCGCGTTCACGGTCGTGTCGAGCTGGAATTCCTGCGGGCCGCCAATGCCGCACGCGTCGTAATAGTGTACGATGATTTCATAGCTGCCCGCGGGCACTTCGCCCACCGGCCAGCTGACCGTCTCGGTCGGGTTGTCAGCGGTCGTGTCCTGGCATTCGCCGTTCACATCCGCGCTCAGGCTGCCGCCGCTCGGCGCGCTGGGGCTGAAGGCGTGCACCGTGCCGCCCACCGGGTCGCGGACTTCGAGGTTGAGGTCAACGGCTTCGGCCCAGGTCAGATCGATCGTGATGCCGCCGTCGGTCAGGGTGACGGTGTCGCCGCTGATCTGCTGCGTGCCGCTCAGCTCCAGCTCGAAATCGCCGGAGACATCACCGTCCGCGCCAGTCGAGCGCATGACCTGAATGTAATACGTGCCGTTCGTTTCGATCGCCAGATCGGTGACGGAAGCCGTCCCCGGAGTGCTGACGTCCGCGTCCTGCGCGACCACGTTGCCGTTCTGGTCGGTGACCACCAGGACCAGGGCGAGATCTGCGGACTCGGTGGAGACATCTACCGTGATGGAATCGCCCGTGCTGGCTGCAAAGGTATAAACCTGAACAAAATTGTCGGAATCAAGCGTGCCTGAAACAACATCGCCGACTGTCAACTGCCGGCTCTGGTCCCCCTGAGCGAGTACTGCGCCGGAAATCAGGACCAGGCTGAGCACAAGCGCAACGCACAGCACTAGCCCCGCTGCCAGCTGCCCAGTAGGCCGAAGAGAGCGGAGATTTTGGTCCATCTGAGTCATCACATTACCACTCCTCATCGCGGCGGCAGTCATCACTGCCGCTCCTTATGCATTTTGAGTGTAGCCAATCGCAGCAGGTTAGGCAAAGGTTGATTAGCCGCGTTCAGGCAATAGCTGGGATAGCGTAGGGTACGTGTCTGCGCGCGTCCGGCGCTAGCGCGTTATGCACTTCTGGCTCCCCATCCTCTGGCTCCTTCCCCCACGCAAGCGGAGGGAAGGGAAAATTGTCCCACGCAACCCTGCTGCGCGGGGACCCCGAAAAAACGGGCGGAGCAAGCCCCGCCCCTACGGATCATGAGGTCAATGGACAAGCGAGAAATCAGTTCTCTCGCTCAAAAAGTGCATAACAGCCTCTAGCTTTCGTCTGCTGCGGGCTGGGGCGTCGCCGGGCTTTCGACCTGGAGCTTGATATAGTTGACCGTGCCTGCCTTGACGGTGATGCGATCCGAGACGCGCAGGCCGTTGATGTTAGCCGTGATCTCGTACGTGCCTTCGGGCACGTCACCCAGGACGAAATTCTCTTTCCAGTACGTGTCGGGGATGACATGCCACGTGCGCGCGTCGTCCACGTAGGGACTGATGTAGCTGGACGTTGTTTCCGCGACGCGGCCATTCTGGCTGAGCGTGATTGTCGCGTCGTCGGCATAAACGCCGTCGGCGTAGAGCACCTGCCCGGCAATAACCCCCGTGCCGACATAGGGCACGATCCACAACAGCGGGTTCTGCACGGTGAAATAATTGTTCTGGCCGACGCGGATTTCCAGGTGCACGTGCGGGCCGCTGACGTCGCCCGTCGCGCCCACCAGCCCGATCGGGTCGCCCGCCTCGACGTGATCGCCCACCTTGACGAGCACCGCCGACAGGTGCGCGTAGAGCGCCCAGATCTTCTGCCCGCGATAGCCGTAATCGTGCTCGATCACGACGGCATTCCCGTAGGAGGGATAGATCTCGACCGTGCTGCCGTCGAAGACCTGCGTCCAGTCGCCCGCCCAGATGACGCGGCCCGCCAGCCCGGCGTGAACCTGCTCGCCGACCGGGTTGGGCATATCGACGCCGTGGTGCACGCGCCACTGGTTTTCCGGCCCGTTGGAGCCGAAGGGGTAATAAAACAGGCTGGCGCTGTTGGCGCTAGCGTCTACGGGACGGCGCAGCCAGAAATGATCGCCGGACTGCACGCTGAGCGGGGCCTGTTCGGGCGGCGGCTGGAAGTCCGCGATCTGGCTGTTGGACGTGGACGAGACGCCGGTCGGGATGGGCGTTTCGGTCGGGCCGGTCTGCGGCAGGGGCGGCGGCTCGGTCGGCGTGACCTCGCTGGTCGGCGCGGCCAGGGTTGCGCCGGAGATCTGCGTTGGGGCGTAGACGACGTCCGAGTCTTCGCCGGATGTTTCCAGCGTGGGCGGCACGAAGGCCGTCGCGGTGAGGTCGACCGTGGGCAGCGGCGTGCTGGCGCTGGCGATCTGCTGTTCAAGCGCGGCCTGCCAGCTTTCGACGGTGGCGCTTCCGCCAGTCGCGGTTGGAACCGGGACCGACGCGACTAAATCGGGCTGGCTGTTCTGCCAGAGGTACAGCCCGGCGAGAACAGCCAACAGAACGACAATAAATAAACCTTCGAGATGGTGACTACGTTCCATACACCTTTGGCTCCGCGTGAGCGGCGAACAGCGCCGCTTTGCCGTCCCTTACGATTGCAGGTCCGGCGGGATGGGCGTCGGGCTGCGCTGCGGCTCCGGCGTGGGCGATGCGGTGGGCAGCGGCGGTGGAGGTGGCACGCTCGTTGCTTCGCTCAAAAAGGCGTCTAACTCGGCGGGGGTATAGAGTTCGAGCATGGCGTCGTTCCAGCTCAGGCCCTGGGTCTTGAGGAAATCCCAGTACTGGATCGCGCTGAAATTGTACTGCCACGTCCGTTGGGCGGGCGTACGGAGCCAGCCGTAATCCTCCGCGATCTGCGTGAGATCGACGTAGTACCCGGCGGGCACGCGGTCGTCGAGGCGTCCGCCGCGCTCGTAGTCTTCGACATTACCGCTGTTGCGTGCGGTAAAGTCCCAGGGGCGGCTGCGGAGCGGCTCGCCCAGCGCGCCGGCTTGCGCTTCGTCCGCGACGCGCACGTATACGCGCCAGTAGGTGTTGACCTCGATGTCTTCGCGCACGATCTCGACCGGCTGCGGCGACGAGGCGTAAATCAGCTCGCGGTTGAACGCGATGGCGCGCCCGGTGTAGTGCCAGTTTTGGGCCGGTTCGCCCGGTTCCGGCGGTCGGTCGGCGGGCCAGAAGGCGTCTTCCAGCGTGCCGAGGAAGTCGTAGCCCGCCTGCGCCAGCACCGCGGCCCGCAGCGCTTCGAACGAGTCGTTGACGCGCGGCGAGAGGTACGGGTAGGGGGCCGTCACGCCGTCGAGCGCGGCGAGGCCGTAGAGGCCGTTTTCGTTCTGGCGCTCTTCTTCGGTGTACAGCGGCGAGGAGACGTCGGGGTTGGCCGGGACGCCGCCGCCGTCGATGAATCCACGCGGCAGGGAGGCGTTGGTCCAGGCCGGATCGGACGCGCGCGCGGGCAGGGCGATGGCATTGGTCGCGGCGCTGAACGGCGTCGAGGACGCGGTCAGGATCTGAGTCTGGCGCCCATCGTAAAGATCGAGCGTATAGACGAGGCTCGCGCCGCTGGGTGACCACGCGGGCATCTTGCCGCGCGCCAGCACGGTCGCTTCCTGTTGAGGCTGCTGCGCGGACTTGATGAAAACCTCGTCCACGCCGCCGACCGTGGCGCTGTAGGCGATCTGCGTGCCGTCGGGACTCCACGAGGCGTAATTTTCGTCGATGTCGGAAGAATTGGTTAGGTTGATCGCCAGCTCTTCGCGGCGCGGATCGGTTTCGTCCAGGTTATAGATAAAGATGTCCTGCCCGCCCGTGCGCCAGCTCGTGTAGGCGATCTGGCGGCCCTGCGGCGACCACGCCGGTTCGATGTCCGGCCCGGCGGCATAGGTCAGGCGGGTCGCGCCATCTTCGGCGGCGCGGTTCGGATCGGTGCTGATGATGTAGATGTCGAGATCCTGCGTGTCGTCGTTGTAGCCCTCGTAGGCCAGCCATGCGCCGTCGGGGCTCCACGTGGGTGCGCCCTCGAAGCCGGGCGTGAAGGTCATGCGGGTCGTCGCGCCCGACGATACCTCCATAATATAGAGTTCCCAGTTGCCGTCGCGCGTGCTGGCAAACGCGACGCGCATCCCGTCAGGACTCCACGCCGGGTCGCGGTCGTTGGCGGCGTCGTTGGTCAGGCGCAGCGGCGTGCTCTGCCCGACGCTGATCGCCCACAGATCGTCCTGGCCGTTGTCGCGCATCGTATAAACGAGGCTGCCTTCCGGCTGGAGCGGATCGGGCACGGCGGTGTCGGTCGGGATAGCGGTGGGGAAGAGGGCCGTCGGCTGGAGCGTGCCGTTTGCTTCCGGCCAGAAGTTGACGTTGGATGCAACTTCCGGCTTGTTGTCGTCCTGCGTTTGCAGGACCACGACGACGAGCAGAATCAGCAGCAGGAGCACAGCGAACGCGCTCAGTGCGCGGTTTTGCTGGCGCAGCGGATCTTCCACCACGCGCGGCTTCATCTCCGCCTCGGCAGCACGCTGGGCCATCGTGCGCTGGTACTGATCGTTGGTGGCTTCGTACGCCTGGTATGCGGTGCTGCGGGTGCGGCGCACGGAGTGGACAAAGAACTGGGCTGTCCCGACGATCAGCGCGATGAGGCTCCGGCGTATGGAGGCCACCTGTTCGACGAGGACCATCGCGGTCCACGCCGCGATGCGCAAAAACGCATTACCCAGCCGGTCGGTGACGCGGAACGCGCGAACTAGCATATGCCGCCCTATCTATGTGAGGGATTCCCGCCGGTGCGGGTGCGGATCAGGATGATCCAGTCCCGAATTTTACAAAAAAAGGGTAGTGTGGGCAAGCACCGGGAGTCTTGCGATTCTGATATGGGCTAACGCCCGCCTGGGAAACTGGATACACTTGATGCTGCTGCCGGTGAAAACGCCCGGCGGCGGGCACGGATCATGGAGGAGCGAGCAATGTTTGACGAGGCATGCCGCGCGTTTTTGCAGAAGCCGTTGATCGCGCGGATGAGCACGGTGGACCCGGACGGTTTCCCGCATACCGTGCCGGTGTGGTTCAAGCTGGACGGGGACGATCTGGTGGTGATCGCGGTGCGCAGCACGCGCAAAGTGGGGCATATCCAGGTCAACCCGAAAGGATCGCTGTCGATCGGCGGGGATGAGGGCGACGGCGGCGGGTATCTGGTCAAGGGGGAGTTCAGCCTGGAAGAAGATCCCGACGATCGCTGGGTACGGGCGCTGTGCCACCACTACGAGCCGCCGGAAAAAGCCGAGGCGGACGTGGCCGACTGGGCCGACCTGGACATCATCCTGGTGCGGCTCAAGCCCCAGCAGGTGTTCAAAACAGCATGAACGGCGGCGATCCGATCATGCTGCCGTCAGCCCCGCGCGGCGTGCTGCTGATCAGCGGATGGCGGCGGGCGGGCAAAACGACCCTGCTGCTGCGTCTGCGCGAGGCAGCCCTGGGGGCGGGACTGACGGTCGGCGGATTTCTCTCGCCGGAGCGATCGCACAACGGCGAAAAGGTGGGGATCGATCTGCTCGACGTGGCGACGGGCGAGCGTGTATCGCTGGCGACGGTCGGCGGGGAAGGCGCGGTGCGCACCGGGCATTACACGTTCGATCCCGCCGCGCTGGATGCCGGGCTGCGGTTCGCGCGGGCGGGGCAGGACGCGGATGTCTACTTTGTGGATGAGCTGGGGCCGCTGGAACTGGTGCGCGGGGAAGGCTGGGCGAGCGTGATTCCGCTGATTGGGGCACGGCGCAGCGCAGATCGGGGCCTGTCGCTGGTGGTCGTCCGGCCCGAACTGATCGACGCGGCGCGGCAGCGGCTCGATCTGCCCGCCGGATCGCCCGTGGTAGAGATCAACGAGGCGACCCGGCAGGCACTCAGTGCCGCATTGGAAGCGTGGATCAGCGGTTGATGATGACCGTTTCTTTCTCGTCGTCCTTGTCGTTGAGTCCGAGCGCCGATTCGAGGATCGAGCCGATGATGCCGAACACGAGTCCGCCGAGAACCGCCCACAACAAGCCGTCCACGTCGAACCTGCCGCCTGCCAGTTCGTCGGTGATGAGCAGCATCAGGCCGTTGACCACGAGGTAAAACAAGCCCAGGGTCACGATGATCAGCGGGCAGCTCAGGATGGTGATCACCGGTTTGACGATCGCGTTTACGATGCCGAAGACGAACGCGACCAGCAGCAGCGAGCCGAGGCCCATGTCGATGTGAATGCCGGGCAGAATGTAGGCGGTGGCGGCAAGCGCCATCGCGTTGACGATCAGGCGAATGAAAAAGTCACGCATGGGGAACCCCCTCCTCAAGTGAGCACGTCAAGGTGCAGCGCCGCGCCGGTTACCGGATCTGCGGCGCTGATCTCATATACGATCTTTAGCACAAACCGGGTGCGCTGGCTGACGTAACTAGAGGGGAAACGCAGGGAATAGGGAGTAGGGGTTAGGGAATAGCAAAAATAGAGGCAGGGCAGGTTACAAACCTGCCCCTACGATAAAACAGTGATTCGTGTAGGGGCGGAGCTTGCTCCGCCCGTTTTTACGTTAGGAGGCCGTGTCCAGGCTTGGGGCGGCCTCGAAGCGGCCAAAGTTGTAATACGCGGCGCACGCGCCTTCGGATGAGACCATCGGCGCACCGAGCGGGCGACGCGGCGTGCATTCCTTGCCGAAGGCCGGACACTCGTTGGGCTTTAGCACGCCCTTGAGCACGTCCCCGGCGTGGCACAGGTTCGACTCGATCGTCTGCACATGGCCAAGCGGGAAGCGTTTGGCGGCGTCGTATGCGGCGTAGGTGGGCTTGAGCTGCCAGCCGCTGCCGGGAATGCTGCCGATGCCGCGCCATTCGCGGTCGCACGTCTCGAACACTTCGTTGATGATCGCCATCGCAGGCGCGTTGCCCTGCGGCACGACGACGCGCTCGTAGGCGTTTTCGACTTCGGCGCGGCCCTGCTCAAGCTGGCGCACGGCCATGTAGATCCCGCGCGTGACGTCCAACGGCTCGAAGCCGGTGACGACCATCGGCACGCGGTATTTCTCTACCAGCGGCGGATATTCCCAGGTGCCCATCACGGCGCAGACGTGCCCGGCCAGCAGGAAGCCCTGGACCTGGACTTCCGGCGCGCTCATCAGCGCGTCCAGCACGGGCGGCACGCGGACGTGCGACACGAGCATCGAAAAATTGGGGATGCCCTGCTGTTTGGCCTGGAAGACGGCCATCGCGTTGGCGGGGGCGGTCGTCTCGAAGCCGACGCCGAAGAACACGACTTCCTTGCCCGGGTTCTCCTGCGCGATCTTCAGGCATTCCAGCGGGGAGTACACCACGCGCACGTCGCCGCCTTCCGCCTTGACCTGGAACAGGTCGCGGTGAGAGCCGGGCACGCGCAGCATATCGCCAAACGAGACCATGATCGTGTCCGGCATGGCGGCGATGGCGATGGCCTGATCGATGATTGCCTGGGGCGTCACGCACACCGGGCAGCCGGGGCCGTGGATCATGTCGATGCCGGGCGGCAGAAGCTGGTCGATGCCGTGGCGGATGATCGAGTGAGTCTGCCCGCCGCAGACCTCCATCAGCCGCCAGGGGCGCGTCGTGATGCGGTGGATCTCGTCGAGGACTTCGCGTACGCGCCGCGCGTCGCGGTATTCCGTGACGTGCTTCATCGCGCCGCATCCTCATCTGCGCCGGGTGATCCGCCGAGTTCCTCGTCCAGAATGCCGACCTCGACCAGCAGCTCAAGCGTTTTTTGCGCCTCGACCTCATCGATCACGTTCAGCGCGAAGCCGACGTGGATGATCGTATAGTCGCCGACCTGCGCTTCCGGCACATAGGCGAGGCAGGCTTCTTTGATCACGCCGCCGAAATCGACCTTGCCCATGCGCAGGTTGTTCTGCTCGTAAACCTCAATAATTTTGCCGGGGATGCCAAGACACATTTTATTGTCTCCTCATTAAAGATCGTTTGCGGCAGCGCGGGCGGCGATGGCCGCCTGACCGAGCGCCAGCCCGCCATCGTTGGGCGGGACGAGACGATGTGTGTAAACGGTGAATCCGGCGGCGCGCAGCAGCGGAACCGTTTTTTGCAGCAGGGTGACATTTTGCCAGACGCCGCCGCTCAGCGCGACCGCGTCCAGTGCGGTGCGTTCGCGGGCGAGTTCGCAGGCGTCACGGACCATGCCCGCGACGCCGTTATGGAAGCGAGCAGCGATGGTGGACACGGGCCGACTCGCGCGCATGTCTGCGATCAGGCCGCGCAGAGCCGGGGCGGGATCGATCTGGGCAGTCGAATCGCCGCCGGAATCGTGTAATTCAAACGGATAAGCGCCTATTTCATCAGGATCGACGCGCGCCTCGAACCAGATCGCGGCCTGGGCCTCGTAGGTGACGGTTTGCAGCAGGCCGGCCAGCGCCGCCGCAGCGTCGAACAGGCGACCCATGCTGGACGTATCCGGCGCGTTGAGACGCTTCTCGATCTGTTGGCGCAGGATGGTCTGCTCCTGGGCGGTGGCTGCTGCGGCGGGCGCGAGATCTGCATCCCAGGCGAGGTCCGCCGCCCACAGGTGCGCCAGAGCCGCGCGGTAGGGGCGCAGCGTGGCCGCGTCGCCGCCGGGCAGCGGAATATAACGCAGGTGCGCGAAGCGCTGGTAACCCTCGTAACCGCCGATCAGAATCTCGCCGCCCCAAATCGCGCCGTCCAGACCCAGGCCGGTCCCGTCGAAGATCACGCCAATGGCCTGCTCGCCGGGCGGCAGGCCGTGTTCCGCGAGTACGCTGGCAAGGTGCGCGTGATGGTGCTGCACGGCGATGTGCGGCAGACCGTCGCGCTCGGCGCGCTGGATCGCGTAGCGGGTCGCGCGGTAGTCGGGGTGGGCGTCGTGCGCGATGATCTGCGGCTGGACGCGGAACAGGCGCTCCATGTGTTCGACGCTGTGCTTGTAGGAACGCAGCGCGTCGTAATTCGCCAGATCGCCGATGTGCTGGCTCATGAAGGCGCTGCGATCGCGGGTGAGGCAGAACGTGTTTTTCATCTCCGCGCCCGCCGCCAGCAGCGGGATCGACTCGAACGGCAGCGACAGCGGGCTGGGCGCGTAACCCCGCGAGCGGCGCAGCGGCAGGATCTGATCGTCCAGGACGCGCACCACGGAATCGTCGCAGCGGATGTGAATCGCGCGGTCGTGCAGCAGGAAAGCGTCCGCCAGCGGCGCGAGACGATCCAGGGCTTCGTCGCTGCGCGTGGCGATGGGTTCCTCGCTGAAGTTGCCGCTGGTCATGACCAGCGCGGGCGGAAAATCGGGCGACGGTTCGAGCAGCAGGTAATGCAGCGGCGTGTAGGGCAGCATCACGCCGAGTTCGGACAGTTCCGGCGCGACTTCCGCCGCCAGATCCGTGCCGGGTTTGAGCGGCAGCAGCACGATCGGGCGCTCGCGGGAGGTGAGCGCCTCCGCTGCGGCGGGGCTGACCTCGCAATAGCGCTCGACAGCGGGCAGATCGAACAGCATGACGGCGAAAGGTTTTGCGGCGCGGCCCTTGCGCTGGCGCAGGGTGCGCACCGCGTCCGGGTTGGTCGCGTCGCAGGCGAGATGGAAGCCGCCGAGACCCTTGATCGCCACGATATGCCCGGCGGAGAGCAGCGCGCGGGCTGCCGCGATCTCGTCCGAAGGCAGCGCGTCCCAGCCGGGTAGGGCGTCGCGGCCCGGCGCGGGGACCAGCTCCAACTGCGGGCCGCAGTCGGGGCAGGCGTTGGGCTGGGCGTGGAAGCGGCGGTTGAGCGGATCTTCATACTCAGCGCGGCAGGCCGGGCACATCTCGAACGGGGCCATCGTGGTTTTGGGCCGGTCGTAGGGGATGTCCTGAATGATCGTGAAGCGCGGGCCGCAGTTAGTGCAGTTGGTGAAGGCGTAGCGATAGCGGCGGTTCGCCGGGTCGAAGATCTCGCGCAGGCAGTCGTCGCAGATGCACATGTCGGGCGAGATCGGCTGGTACGCGCCTTCCAACGCGGCGCTGTGCAGAATCTCGAATTTCGTGTAGCCATTCGGGAGAATGGACGCCACCGTAACCTGCTCGATGCGGGCAAGGGGCGGGGCTTCCGCCGTGATCGCGTGGGCGAACGCGTCGAGCGCGGCGGGCGGGCCGCTGACCTCGATGTCCACGCCCGCCGAGGTGTTGCGCACCCAGCCGAGCAGCGCGTGGCGCTGGGCCAGCCCATAGATGAACGGGCGGAACCCGACTCCCTGCACGATGCCGGTAACGTGGATGCGGTAGGCGGCGATGTCGGACATGCACCTCACCCTCGGTTCGCGCCCGTGATTGGGGCGGGCATACTCAACGTAATTGTGGGGTGGGGCGGATGTTGCAGAAACCTCACCCCCGGTCCCTCTCCAATCAAGTCGAAGAGGGGAGACAAGCGAAAGTACGGCGGGTTTTGTAGGGGCAATTCATGAATTGCCCCTACGGGAAAATCGTGCGCTCAAAGCTAGCTGCTAACCGCTGCTTTTTTCGTTTCGACCTGAGCGCAGAGCCAATCGATCCAGACGTCGAAACCTTCACCCGTCTTGGCGGACACCGGGAAGAACTCCACGCCGGGGTTGAGCACCTCGACGCCGTGACGGAAATAGTCCAGATCGAAGTCGATATAGGGCAGCAGGTCGATCTTGTTCAGGATCAGGACGTGCGCGCCGCGAAACATCGCCGGGTACTTGTACGGCTTGTCGGAGCCTTCGGGCACGCTGGCGATCACCACGTTAACGTGCGCGCCGATCTTCCAGGCGGCGGGGCAGATCAGGTTGCCCACGTTTTCGATCACCAGCAGATCGAGAGCGCTGAGATCCATGCGGGGCAGGGCAAGGCTGACCTTGTTCGCGTCCAGATGGCAGTCGCCGCCGGTATTGATCAGCGTGGTCGGTACGCCCAACTTGGCGATGTGCTGTGCGTCGATCTCGACCACGTCGCCGTCCATGTAGCCAATGCGGAGATCATCTTTCAGCGCTTCGATGGTGCGCCGCGTGATGCTGGTTTTTCCGCCGCCGGGGGAGGCCATAATGTTCAGGCTCAGGACGCCTGCCGCGTTCATCTGGCTCTGCATCTGCGCCGCCAGGCGGTCGTTCACGCTCATAATATCTTCGACGACTTCGATCTCAGGCATGGCTGGTTTCCTTCTGCTCAGGGGCCGGACTGCTGGCGGCCAGGTCTACGTCGATACTTTCCAAAAAGAATTCTTCGCCCGCGACGATCGCCAGACTGCCACTGCCACACGCCGGGCAGGCGTACGTCTCGCGGTCCAGAGGCGCGGTGTGCCCGCAGTCCGTGCAGCGCGCGGCGGCGGGAATGCGCTTGAAGTTAAGCGTCGCTTTTTCCGCGATGGTGCCCTGACTGATGAAGTCCCAATAAAACTGGACGGAGTCGTCCACGACGCTCGACAGCTCGCCCACGACGATAGTCAGGCCGTTGATGCGCGTCGCGTTGGCGCGTTGGGCATGGTCGAGGGCGATATTGAGCAGGCTTTGGGTGATGCCCATTTCGTGCATGGCAAACTTCTTCTCATATCAATGATGCTTATCACCATTACGGGCATACTGTAGCACAGTCCGGGGCTGATTTCAGGTGATGAAAGTCACTCCCTGATGTGTCGTTGTGATTTATTTCACGGAACGGCGGGGCGGGACGTTAACCCGGCTTAACACATCGATCACGGCGCGTTAAAGGCAGGCTGGTAGAGTGGGGCAGCAAGGAGCAGCGATTGGCTGTTAGCGATTAGCAAGAGCAAAAGAAAAATCAAAACCAAAAATGGGCGGAGCAAGCCCCGCCCCTACGATGCGTGGTAATGGGTCGTGCTAGAAGCCCTGGTAAATCCATTGGGGTGAGGCGTCGGCGGTGACGATCACGAGCAAGATCACGATCAGGCACAGGCCGAGCGCGAACAGGTTTTCGCGGCTGAACAGGCGGTAGAGCAGCGTTTTCCAGGTGGGCATGGCGGCACCCTCATCCTTCACTGGCGATCTCGTCGAGGAACTTCTGGCGGTTGGCGGCGCGGGCGACCTTGCCGCTGGACGTCTTCAGCAGCCACTTGGGGCCGACGAGATGCACGTAGCGGGCCATGACGTCGGCGGTTTGCACGATGCGCGCGCGGATCTCGCGCCCGATCTGCGCCTGCTGCTCGATGTCCTCGGTTTCGACTTCGCACACAACCGCGATGTCTTCCGTACCGAGCTGATCGTTGGGTACGCCGAACGCGACGACGCGGCCCGGATGGATGCCGGAAATGTCGTTCAGAGCGTTTTCGATGTCCTGCGGATAGATGTTCTTGCCGCTGTTGATGATCAGATCTTTCTGGCGCCCGGTGATGTACAGCTCGCCGTCCGCGATGTAGCCGAGGTCTCCGGTAAAGTACCAGCCGTCCGCGATGGCCTGCCCGGTCGCGTCGGGGCGGTGATAGTAGCCGGAGAGCATACAGTCGCTGCGCAGCGCGATCTCGCCCACGTGACGGTCGGGCAGGTCGCGGCGTTCGGCATCCACCACGCGCAGCGTTGTATTGGGGATCGGCACGCCGCACGACACCATTTCGACCGCCGGGTGTTGTGAATCAGCAGGGCGAGCGATGCGGGCGGTCATGAGCGTGTCACGATCCACAACGTCTACATGGGGCGGCTTGCCGACGGTGCTTTGCGTCACGGCGAAGGTGTTTTCGGCCATCGCGTAACAGGTGGCCAGCGCCTTAGGGCGCAAACCGTAGTCCGTGTAGCGCTCGGTGAAGGCGCGGTGACTGTCGGCGCGGACCGGCTCCGAGCAGTTGATCACGGCGCGCAGGCTGGACAGGTCCAGCCCTTCGAGCGCGGACGGGCGCACGCGCGTCGCCAGGAAGCTGTAGGCGAAATTCGGCAGCCAGCACAGCGTCGCGCGGTGCTGCTGGATGGCGTGCAGCAGAATGGCCGGTTCGCGCACCCAGTGGAAGGGCGACATCAACACCAGCGGGATCCCCTGAACAATTGGGGTGACAAATCCGGCGATCAGGCCCATATCATGGTAGAGGGGCAGCCAACTGGCGATCACATCATCCGGCGCGAGCTGGATCGCGGCGCTGTAGGCGGCCACCTGATTGAGCACGGACCGGTGCGAGAGCATGACGCCTTTTTGCAGGCCGGTGCTGCCCGACGAGTGCTGCAAAAACGCCGTGTCGTCGGGACTGGCGGGCGTGCGATCCATAAAATCGTCGATCGACCCGGCAGGATCCAGATCGGCCACGTTGAGGATCGCGCCCAGCGTCGGGATGCCGCCCAGGTGCGCTTCGAGCGCGGGCTGCTGATCCGGGAACGTGACGACCGCCTTGACTTCGGACAGCTCGACGAGGGCGCGCACGCTCTCGTAGTAGCGGTCGGGATCGAGCTTGGGCGTCAGGAACGGGAAGATTGACGGGATCGCGCCGAGCAGCATCGCGCCCCAGAAGGCGTGCAGCACGTCCACGCCATGCTGGAGCACCAGCACGACCAGATCCTGCGGGCCGACCCCCGCGTTTTCGAGCGCATGTGCATACCGTGCAGCCTGATCAAAGAAGGCGCGGTAGGTCAGAGTAGAGGTCCCGTCAGGCGTAATTAGCGTAACCGCAGTATGATCGCCGGACTGCTGTGTTAACTCCCGCGCGCAGTCGATCAGAGTGGCGGGACGGTGGTCAAGGCGAATTGGAAGCATGTTGTGAGTTTCCAAACTGGCTAAAGTGCCCATAATAGAGAGTATGGAATGGATGCCACATTCAGCGTGGGGAAGGCCCCGGGAAATGGGAATTATACCCGGTTCTGATGAATGAACCATCCATTCAGGCGGGCGGAAACAGGGTCATCATTTTTGTAGGCATTACGGTTTACTGACCTAAACCCGATTTTGGTATGCGTGGTAGCCCGCAGTGAGGATCGCAGGAGATGAACGACGAATCGAATTATGCGGCGCAGTCAGAAGCCCGCGAGAAGTGGAATAACGCCCGGCGGCGCGCGTTTTACGAGCGGCTGTCGAGCACGCTTGGCTTTGCAAAGCGTCCGGCAGGTTTGCTGTCGTTTGAAGAGGTGCAGGATAAGCTGCGCCTGACCCAAAGCAACTATCGCGGCTTGCATCAGGTCCCACTGGATCAAATCGTGGGCAGCGTGGGCCGTTATAACGACTTCACCCGCACGTTTCTGCCGCTGATCGAGGACGACAGCTGGCGCTGGCGGCGCGTGGCCGAGATGCAGTTTAGCGAGGGGCTGCCGCCCATTGAGCTGTACAAGGTGGGCGACGCGTATTTCGTCAAGGACGGCAATCACCGCGTGTCGGTGGCGCGGCAGTTCGGCGCGACCTCGATTGAGGCGTACGTCTGGGAGTACGAAACGCCCGTCGGCGGCATCCGGCCCGAAACGAACGTCGATG
This sequence comes from Aggregatilinea sp., assembly GCF_036822615.1. Classification (NCBI taxonomy): domain Bacteria; kingdom Bacillati; phylum Chloroflexota; class Anaerolineae; order Aggregatilineales; family Aggregatilineaceae; genus Aggregatilinea; species Aggregatilinea sp. Next base: position 27,778 of record NZ_DAISHJ010000046.1, read on the forward strand.
AGCTGATCGTCAAGGCGGAATATCGCGCGTTTCTGGACCGCACGCGGCTGGACGTGACTCGCCCGGAGCAGGAGATCATTCTCACCGAGCCGGACACGTATCCCGCGTTGGAAACGGAAATCGAACTGTACCGGCGCAACCTGGAGCGCATCGACGGCGAAAAACGCAGTTTCGAGCACGCCGCAGCCGCGTGGTACGACATGGTGTATACACTGGCGGTGGACGTGATCCGCGAGTCGGGCGTGCTGGACCTGTTCCCAGGGCGTACCGAAGCCGACCTGTACGTGTGGGTGTCGCGCAACCGGCGCGAACTTTCCGAGCGGTACGGGCACAACGTCTCGCTGCGGGACGCCGTGTCGCAGTTGGTCGAGACGCAGCAGCGTCCCGGCACGATGGAACGCATGGTACAGTCGGTAGGGCGGTCGGTGGCGGGGCTGATGCACAGTCTGCGGCCCGTGCCGGAACGTGAACCGGAACCCGCGCCCCAGCTGCCCGTCACGGAAAACGATCCGCTGGGCAAGCTGCTGGCGCAGGTTCAGGCATTCAACCCAGAGCTGCGCTATGCTGGGCAGCGTGGCGACGAATGGCGCTGGTGGCGGGGCGAGGTGCGCGGCAAGCTGTGGGAGCTGTTGGGGGCGTCGTATATTCCCGCCAAGCAAGTTGACGTGGAGGTTTTGGATCGGGCGCTGATCAGCGGTGTCGAACGGTCGCGGATCGTGTTGGTTGCGGCGGACGGGCTGCGACTGCCGGGGTACTTGATGCGTCCGGCGGATCTCAAGAAGCCCGCGCCTGCGCTGCTGGTCTACCCGGGACACGGCACCATCCAGCAGACCGCCGGCCTGGAATACAGTTTGCAGCGCGCGAATGCGCTGGCCTTTGCGCAGGCGGGGTACATCACCCTGACGATCGAGGAGCGCGGGTTTGGCGAGCTGTCGCGGGCGGATCACGTCGCGCTGGACAACATCGCTCGGCTGGTCGGGCGGACGTGGCTCGGCATGACGATCGAAGATGGGCTGCGCGCACTGGACTATCTGCAAACGCGCGACGACGTGCTGCCCGATCACCTGGGCGTGACGGGGCTGGGGCTGGGCGGCGGGCTGGCGCTGTATACCGCTGCGCTGGACGAACGCGCGCGCGCGTGCGTGATCGAAAACTACCTCGGTGGCGACATCGATCTGCTGCACGTGCTGGGCCACGGCTGCGACTTCGTGCCGAACCTGCGGCGCTTCGTCCAATTTTCGGACGTGGCGCGGGCGGTGGCGCCTCGCCCGGCGCTGTTCGTATATCCGCGCGGGCGCGATACGACACGCATGGCGCGCGAAGCCTGGGACGCCGCACGCCCGACGTATGAGACGTTCGGGATTCCCGACCGGACACGCTTCATGGAGCACGACAAGGGCGATCGCTACGTGCGCACGGTGGCGAAGAACTGGTTCGACCGCTGGCTGGCCGAGGAGCCGGATACGAGCGTCCTGCTGTGGGCGCCGCGCGAGGATGTGTTGCCGCGTCAGGCTGCGGGCAGCGACTGATAAACGCGACCTTACCCCCTGTATTACCTTCCAATCTGAGTTGGAGAGGGGGAAAGAGCGGGTATCGTGAAATGTGTGTTCAGGGACAGGGCTGCGGGCCTTGTCCTTTTTTTATCTGGCGGGCGGGGCGCTGGGCGGGGCGTCGTTCAGGCGGCGGCGGAGTTTTTCGAGGAAGGCGCAGGCATCTTCGAGATCGGGGTGATTGATTTCTTCCCGAATGGTCACACACCGTTCCATGTGCGAAACTGCGTCAGCCGTGCGGCCTAAAGCACTCAGTAAGAGCGCAAGGTGTTCGCAGTTGGTGGCTTCTTTGGGGCGATCGTGAATTTGCTGAGCAAGGCACAGCGCCCGGGTGTAACTGTCGAGGGCTTGCTCGTGTCGACCTAACTCGCGGTATGAATTTCCCATATTGTTGAGCGTGCTGGCTTCTACGGACTTGTCGCTCACCTCGCGGCAGATAGCGATTGCTTGTTCAGAGAAAGTCAGCGCGCGCTCATAGTCGCCGAAGTGGTTATATACACGGGCAATATTGTTGAGAGTACGACTTTCGCCAGCCCGATCCCCTACTTCTTGATGAATGGCAAGGGCTTGTTGGAAGAGTTCCAGCGCATAGGCATGTTGATTGAGTTTGTCATGCATAAACGCAATATTATTGAGTGTTACGCCTTCCCCAAATCGATCGTTTACTTCACGACGGATGGCCAATGCCTGCTGGTAGAGTTCAAGCGCGCGCTGGGGTTGGCCGAGCTTGTCATACGCAAACGCGATATTGTTGAGTGATTGCGCTTCCCCCGCTCGATCGCCTTCTTCACGACGGATTTCCAGAGCCTGCAAGTAGAGATCGAGGGCTGCTTGCTGCTGCCCGGTGCGGATATAGACGCGCGCGATGCGGTTGAGCGTTGCGCCTTCTCCGGGCCGGTCGGCAATGGTTTGTAGAATGGACAGACTGTGATTGAGATAAGCGAGTGAGACAGTAGGGTTCCCATGCTGGTGATGCCATATCCCGACTTCGCTCAGAAGGGTGCCTTCAATCTTCCGATGCTCTTCCAGGCGTGCGCTGGCCAGCCCCATGTGCAGCCAGTGCAAGCCTTCTTCTCCTACACGGCGGCGGAAAATGTAAGTTTTGACCGCTTCTGCAAACGCCTCGCCGCGTTCGAGCAGGGCCTGGGCCATGCGATTGCCGGTTTCGATCTCCAGCAGATCGTCGGGGGGATCGGGCTGCGCGAGGGATTCCAGCGGCACGGGGCCAAACACGATGGCCTGCAAATAACCCGCCAGCGCATTCCCGACGTGGTGCACGTGTGGCAGATCCGGGCCGATGACTGCATCCCACTGTTCCATGGGCAGCGTGTCGAACTGCGACGCAATGTCGCGGATGACGTGCCACGTATAGCGCCCCAGGGCGGGATCGTGCTCCGACGCGCGCAGGGCAAGCGCGCGGGCGTACGCGTGCAGCAGCAGGTGTTGGCGGAAGCGCCCGGTGTCCGGCTCGTAGGCGAGCAGCCCGGCACGGACCAGCGTCGCGAGCGTGTCCTCGGCATTTTCCTGCGCATCGTCGTCGTCTGGCTCTACGCCCCACAGCGCGAAGGCTGTGCGCTCCGAAAATGACGTGTCCGGCGCAAGCGCGCCCAACGCGCGGAACGCGGCCTGCGCGGCAGGATCGAGCGGGGCGTAGCTCAGGTACAGGGTCGCTTCGAGGCTGTCGTCGCGCGGGGCGTTCTGGCCGAGATCCAGCGCGTGAAACGGCGTCGCGCCGTCGAGGTACTTGTGCAGGCGGCGCACGAGGCGCGGCGCGAATGCGATGCCGTGGGCGGCGATCTGGCGTGCGGCCAAGTCGAGGGCGAGGGCGTGCCCGCCAAGCTGCCGCGCAATCGCCCGCAGCGGATCGGCGTCCTGCACGGGGGCCAACCCGGCGGCGTCCAGCCGGTCGAGGAGCAGGGCCGCGCCATCATCCGCATTCAAAGGCGGCAGCGTGTACGGACGTCCCAGCGCGGCGACCTGCGCGGCGCGGGTCGTCACCAGACAGGCCGTGCCATCCGGCAGCGCCTTGAGCAGCTCGCGGACCGGGCCCGGAAACCACGCATCGTCCAGCACGGCGAGCAGGCGTCCCGGCGCGTGGGAGAGCAGCCCGCGCAGAGTATCGGGCGTGAGATCGGCGGGATCGAGCGCGCGGCCCTGCGGGTGTGCCTGCGCCCAGGCGCGCAGAATGCCGGGCGTCACGGCGGGGGCGCGGCGCGCCTCTGGACCGAGCGAGGTCCACAAGACACCGCCGGGAAACTGATCGCGGAGCGTGCGCGTGAGGTGGTGGGCGAGGGTGGTTTTGCCGATGCCGCCGACGCCGCTGAGAACCACCGGCGCGCTGCCGTCGATCAGCAGGTCACGGATGGTTTGCAGATCCTCCGTGCGTCCGACGAAAGTATGGGCGGGCAGGGGCGCGGCTGGCGTGTGCCAGCCGTCGAGCGCGGCGGACTGATCCGCGAGGCCGCGCACGTGCTCGAACAGGGCGTGCCGGACCTTACCCGCGAGATCGTCGGGCGTGGTGAAAAACCGGACGATCAACGTGTCTTTGACCTGCGCTTTGAACCGCGCCAGGGCGGATCGGCCCGGTTCGCCTTCGACGGATTCCGGCGGCCACGCGTGGTCGTCGCCCACGATGAAACACAGCCGGGGGATGCCGCGCGCTGTGGCCCAGTCGAATTCGAGCGCGGTGATCGAGCGATCGCCGCTGCCGCCTTGCGTAGGAGTCGGGACCCAGCCGTAACGGTGCGCGTAAATGCCGATGAACAGATCGGCCTCAGATACGTAGCGCTGGCAGGCGTGCACTGCCGCCGTGTCTTGCGCGGGGAAGTGCTCCATCATGAGGGGAAACTGGCCGAGGCCACGCAGGGTGTCACGGACTGCTGTACGGTGATCGCGCAGATCCTCACGGGTCGAGCTGACGAAGATAGAGAGCGGGCGGCTCATGCTGCGCTCCCGCGGGCCAACACCGGGGCGGCTAGAAATGCGTGAATTGTTCCGCGTTGAGAATGAAGATGGTCGCGTTGTGGTCGGCCTCGCCTTCCGGCGTGGGCACGGTTTCGCGGAAAATGTCCAGCGCCGCTTCGAGCTGGTCCTCTTCGACGCCAATGAGCACGGTGGTGCTGCCTTTGCGCAAGAATCCACCCGTGCTGCTCAACTCGGTGACGCGCAGTCCGGCGTCCAGGAGGCGGGGGCGTATGCGTTCTTCGCTGTCGCCTCGCAGAATGGCAAGAATCAGTTTTGTCGTCATATCTGCTCGAATCGCTCCACGCTTAGGACAAATACCGTCGCGCCGCCGACTTCAACTTCGACAAACGCGCCCATCATCGCGGCGGATTCCACGATGTTCGGCCCCGCCGGAATGAGGCGGGTCCGGCGCTCGCACGTCTCCTTGAGCACGCCCAACACCGCGCCGACCCGGTGATCTTCGACCCCGGCGAGCAGTGTGGTATTGCCTACGCTAAAAAAACCGCCCGTGCTCGCCACACGTGTAATGCGGTAGCCTGCGTCAGTCAGCGCTTTAATTGTACGTTCAGCGTCCTGATCCTGGACGATGGCGACGATTAGTTTCATTAAGTCCTCCGTGGTGGGACTTCTCACCGGCAGTGTAGCACAAAACAGGGTCTGCCAGCAATGACGATCTTCATCCGAATCTGCCAGACTTGCGGAGAACAATTGAGAAACTATTTGTGCTTTCCTGAACTTTAAAATGCTTTTCCTATTTACTTTTAATTTTATCTTAATTGTCAACCGGTATCATGGTAAGCATATCGTCATATATCGCAGTCAAGTATACTAGAGTGAGATATAGGCATGCTTGCAGCAACAACGGGTGAACGCCGAATGATCAACAGGCCCACAGACGACCGGACTGCGACTATATTGTTCGTTGATGACAATGCCGCTCTTCTGCGCAGCGTGGAGCGTTTGCTGCGTATGGAAGGGTTTAAGACCCTGCTGGCATCCGATGGCAGCGAGGCGTTGCGGCTCATGGAAACCGCCTCCGCGCTGCCGGACCTCATCATCAGCGACGTCGCAATGCCGCACATGGATGGGTTCGAGCTGTTCGAGATGATCCGGCAGCGTCCCGAGTGGGTGGATATTCCCTTTCTATTCCTGACCGCGCGCGACCAGCTTGATGATCTGCGGCGCGGGTATGCGCTGGGGGCGGACGATTATCTCGTCAAGCCGCTGGACCAGGAACGGCTGATCATGATTATTCGCGGCAAGCTGAAGCGCCGCGCAGAACTGTTGGAGCGCATCCAGAGCCAGCAGGAATCCCTCAGCGCGGCCAAGCGCGAGCTGGCGCTGATGGTGGCACACGAGCTGCGCACGCCGCTCGTTTCGATCAGCATGGTGACGGATATCCTGTCACGCGAGCTGGGCAAAATGGGCGCGGTGCAGCTTGACGACATGGTGGACACGATGCAGAGCGGGAGTAGCCGCCTGTCGCGGCTGGTCGAGCAGATGGTGCTCTATGTGCAGCTTCAATCCGGCGCGCTGTTGGACTCGATCAATCAGGCGGTCCGGCCCGGTTACGTGCGTGACGCGGTGATTGGCGCGATCGATCGGGCGCGGCAGTTCAATTACCGGCGGCGCGACATTGCGGTCCGGTTCGAGGAGCTGGACCCCGGCGTGATGATCAGCGGCGATCTCGCGTCGCTGCGGCAGGCGCTGGCCGAGGTCATTTCGAACGCGATCGCGTTTTCCCAGCCGGAGGACGAAATTCAGATCGCGCAGTGGGTGGCCGAGAACATGGTCTGGATCACCATTACGGACCAGGGGCCGGGCATCCCCGAAGAGGAGCTGGATCGCGTTTTCGAGCCGTTCCACCAATTCAACCGCCAGCGCTACGAACAGCAGGGCGTCGGGATCGGGCTGGCGCTGGCGCTGGGTATTGTCGGGGCGCACGGCGGCTCGCTGGTGCTGCGCTCGAGGGAAGGACGCGGCACGCAGGTCACGATTTCGCTGCCGTTATACGGGTTCGACGACAACTTTACCGATCCATACTAACCGGCCCCGCATCTCCGATTACAGTAGAAGCCGCTTCCAGCAACCTGAAGCGGTTTTTTGTTTTTGTACCAACCGCTCACTTAACCCTCCCATCGTTCCCCTCATTCACGCTACAATAGGCGGCGCGAAGCGCGAAACGCGGGGAGGCCACATTCATGGCTCGTTTCTTGAAGCCGGATATCCACGACGAAACGCGGCGGGCGCAAGTGCTCGATGTGCTGGCGGCGGCGCTGGCGGCGGTCGATCCGTTCGAGGCGGTGCGCCGGGTGCTGCGCCTGGACGGGGACGCATTGGAAATCGCCGGGCAGCGCTACGACCTGGGCCAGTACGACCGGATCTGGGTGGTGGGCGCGGGCAAGGCGGGCGCGCCGATGGCCCAGGCCGCCGAGTCCGTGCTGGGCGAGCGGCTGGCCGGGGGGCACGTGATCGTCAAGTATGGTTAC